>JAZRGP010000147.1:0-3552 GCA_045644225.1 Christensenellaceae bacterium
TCTTAGCGGAGCGTTCATGATGGACGTTTGTGACGTTACCGCCGCATTCTGCGATCACGCGGCAAACATCCATGAGCTGACCGGGCTTATCCACCAGTTCGATAAGCAGGCTCGTCTGTCTGCCCGACTTGATGAGACCGCGCTCGATCACTCGGGAGAGGCTCGTTACGTCGATATTGCCGCCCGAGACGATGCTCACGACGTTCTTGCCCTTGATCGGGAATTTATCAAACATTGCCGCTGCGACGGAAACCGCACCTGCGCCCTCTGCGATCATCTTCTGCTTTTCGATCAGCGTGAGGATCGCGGAAGCGATCTCGTCCTCAGTTACGAGAGCGATATCGTCGACATACTTGCTGATAAGGTCGAATGTGTTCTCGCCCGGCTGCTTGACTGCGATACCGTCTGCGATCGTGGATACGGAATCCAGACATTCGATCTTGCCCGCATTGATGGAGTTGAACATGCTGGGAGCGCCTGCCGCCTGCACACCGTAAACCTTGATGGAAGGACGGATAGACTTGATCGTATATGCAATGCCCGAGATCAGACCGCCGCCACCGATAGGAACGATGATCGCATCGATGTCATCGAGATCCTTGGTGATCTCCAGCGCGATCGTGCCCTGACCCGCGATGACGTTTTCATCATCAAAGGGATGCACGAATGTATAACCTTTTTCATCTCTCAGCTCGATCGCCTTTTTATAAGCATCGTCATAGCAGCCTTCCACGAGGCACACCTGCGCGCCATAGCTCTTTGTCGCCTCGACCTTGGAGATCGGCGCCGTATCGGGCAGGCAGATCAGAGAGTTTAAACCGAATTTGGAAGCCGCCAGCGCAACACCCTGTGCATGGTTGCCTGCGGAGCACGCGATAACGCCGCGCCTCTTCTCTTCCTCGGAAAGCATCGCGATCTTGTAGCCGGATCCGCGGAGCTTGAAGGAACCCGTATTCTGGAGGTTCTCAGGCTTGAGATACAGTGTGCAATCGGGAGCGATCCCCATTGCGCGAACGACATTCGTCTTGCGGATGACATCTTTCAAAACCATGGATGCATGGAACACTTTGTCTAAAGTAAGCATTTTTTTGTTTATCCTTTCAAACGAGTAATTTGTGCGGAAACAGGCTCAGCGGCAAATCGCTCGTTCGTGTAAAAAATAAAACCCGTCCCAAAGTTCACCTTTGAGACGAGCGCAACATACACTCGCGGTACCACTCAAATTGCAGCCATAGCAGCTGCCACTCTTCGGGATCAATCAATCCCTATGCCTTTACGCAGCAATCACGAGAAAGCCTACTCGCTCAACGAAACTTTCAGGCCCCAGCTCGGAAGTGATAGGTCATTTTAGGAAATCTGCTGTCGATTTTCACCCGACATCGACTCTCTGTGAAACAAATCGTCCAAGACCGTCTTCGTCATAGCCTTTATATTCGATTTGTCAAAAATTATATCACTACATATATATAATGTCAAGCAATTACCACCCATTTCTTGTGATTCTCGGATATCTTTTTGGGAATAAAAACATAGATATTATCGATAATTTTCATAACATACCCAACCTCCGCAAGAACCCTCCCCTGCTCTGTATTTAACAGTTCATTTACAAATAAATTTGCTGCATTCTCACAAATATGTTATAATAAAAACACCGAGACAACATTCATAATATGGAGGGATTTATGAAAAAAGTATTGCTTTTTATTTGTTGTATTCTAATTATTTTTACGATGACTGCCTGTAAGGTGCATCCGATAACAACTCGCATCAAACAGGGAGATTATCAAAAAAACATCGACATGAGCAGTGAAAGCGATTGGTTTAGATCTAAAATCGAAGAGCTGAACAACACACTTCCCAGCGAATATCTTACGGACGCTAAAGCCGCTGCCGAGCGAGCCGAGACCGTCTGGTTTGATATCTACGGTGAAGAGGAAATTAAGAAGCAGCAACCTTACCGCGTTTCGTTCGACGAACAGAACAGCATTTGGGTCGTTGAGGGAACACTGAGATTGTGGCCGTTCCCCGCATGGCTAATCCCTATGGCAGGAGGCACTGCCTATATCGTCATGCAGCAGGAAGACGGCAAGATCCTCGCCTACGGGCATGGTAAATAAATATGAAAAAACGATTATTGATACTGATCTGCATCATGTTATGCGCCTGTATTTCCGCCTGCAGTGCAAATAGCATAAATATTAATAAGTTGGACAGAAAAGAAACCTATCCTGAATTTCCCGGCTCTCTGGTGACCATCTACACATCTATGGAGCAGCTTCTGCAGGATGCTGACATCATCGCGGAAGTGACAGTTAACGAACAGAAAGTCATTCCGCTCAGCGGATTCCCACAGACGCGCTCACAGGTTCACATCGATACACTCCTCAAGGGCGATGCTGCTAAGGGCGATATTATTACGGTAATCGAAGAAGGCGGCGTAACGGAGGAGGAGACCGTGATCGCGGGAGTTCCGCCGATGGAGCAAGGCAAAACATACATCCTGTACCTAACTGAATACGATGGAAAATACTACGTCCTCGGAGCTTTCCAAGGAAAGTTCATCATCAAAGAAGGCTATGTTTTCCAGCAGAGCACCAAAGATACAAAAATGGAAGCATACTCTCCTGTTACCAAAGAAGAATTTCTGAAAACATTTTCATAAATTCAAAAAACCGCTGTCCTTTCGGACAGCGGTTTTATTATGCAGTAATGCAATTACTGAATGTGGTTGATGTAATCCTTGTTGAGGATGGAGCGAACTTCCTTGCCCTGCATGAAGTCAGCGATGGAAGAAGCGCAGTATTCCATAACGTCACGAACGCCCTGTGTGGAAACAGCAGCTGCGTGGGGTGTTACGATTACGTTGGGGAGAGTCTTGAGAGGAGCGGGTTCTGTGCAGAACTTCTTCTCTTCTTCGAATGCGTCGAGGCCAGCGCCAGCGATCTTGCCGCTCTTGCAAGCTTCGTAGAGGTCAGCTTCATCCTGGAGACCGCCGCGAGCTGTGTTGATGAAGTATACGCCGTCCTTCATCTTCGCGATTGTATCCTTGTTGATGATGTGGTGTGTATCGGGGAGCAGCGGGAGGTGGCAGGAGATGATATCAGACTGTGTGATAACTTCTTCGAGAGAAACCATCTTTACGTTGAGTTCCTTAGCTGCTTCGAGGTTCGGATACAGGTCATAAGCGATGATGTTTACATCGTAGGGCTGGAGCATTCTTGCAACGTGTCTTGCGATGTTGCCGAAGCCGAGGAGACCGAATGTACCTTCAAGAGACTGGGAGAGTCTTGCCTTGCAGGGGCCTTCTCTCATTTCTCTGTCGTAAGCTGTGATGTTTCTGAGAACGGACATTGTGAGAGCAACTGCGTGTTCTGCAACAGAGCGAGCGTTCTTGCCGGGTGCATTGGAGATAGCGATGCCGCATTCAGCAGCTGCTTCGAGGTCGAGAGAGTCGTAGCCAACGCCGAATCTAGCGATGAACTTAAGCTTGCCCTTGCATGCTTCGAGAGCTTCTCTGCTCCATGTTTCTCTGCCTGTTACAACATAGTC
>JAZRGP010000148.1:0-3766 GCA_045644225.1 Christensenellaceae bacterium
CGGTATCCGCCGTGCGCAATTTTCAGTCGCGCAATGGGCTTTCCGTTACGGGCGAACTGACATACGATACCTACCTCAAACTCTTCACGTCGGATCTCCGCCGTGCTGCGGGCAATTCCAACATGCCCGTTATCTACGGAAAAGGTCAGATCGTCACCACCAAGGCAGGCGACCTCTATGACTGGAGCAAGATCGTTTCCGAGGCATTCCCCATCGGAGACAGAGCCGTCGTTACAGACTATAATACGGGACTCCGCTTTACCGTCCAGCGCACAGGCGGCACGAACCATGCAGACGTTCAGCCCGTCAATGCGGAATCCGCTGCAAATATGCTCTCGGCATTCGGCGGCGGTATCTCCTGGGAAAAGCGTGCCGTCATCGTCGAGGTCGGCGATATGCGCATCGCAGGTTCCCTTTTCGGATATCCTAACAAAAACAATGTCCTAAAAAACGGACACTCTCAGGGTTCTTACTGCCTGCACTTCTCGGGCAGCAAGTCCGATATCGGTCCCGGGCTCCCCGATACCGAGCATGACGAAAAATGCCTCCGAGCAAACGGTCAGTGATCCATGTATATCATCACATCCATTACGCAGCAGCAGCGCCGAAAAACGCGCTATAATATCCATACCGAAGAGGGCTTCCTGCTCTCGCTTTCGGATGAATCCGTCGTCCGCCATCATCTCAAGGTCGGCGGAACGATCACCGAAGAGCTCCTCGCGGAGCTCCGTGAAGAGGATTCTCTTAAATATGCCAAGGACCTCGCTTTCAAATACGTTACGTATGCCCCTCGTTCAGAGAAGCAGCTCCTGCGTCATCTCGAGCAAAAGGAGATCGACCCTGCCTGCGCTGCCGAAGCCTGCCGCATCATGAAAGAATACGGCTATATCAACGATGAGAGCTTCGCAAAGCAGTATGCCGAAGGCTATTTAAGGAAATACAGTCCCTATCTCGTAAAGCAGCGGCTCATCGCAGAGGGTGTTTCCGCATCCATTGCCGAAGCTGCCGTTTCCGATGCGGATAATTCCGATCAGTTAAAAGAATTATTTGATAAATTATATAAAAAACACGAAAAAGAGGAACCTTTAAAGCGCAAAAAGAAGATCTGCGATGCCTTGGCGCGCCGCGGCTTCAGCTGGTCGGAGGTCTCTCCGCTTTTCCGTGACAACGACGATGATTATTAAGGAGAATATTATGCAGAACGTCATAACTCCGACACGCGCGGCCGAGATCGACCGCCATATGATCGAACAGCTCGGCATCCCGGGTATCCTGCTGATGGAGCAGGCGGCATGCGCGGTCGCCGATGAAGCGCAGAAGCTCGCAAACGGAGGAAAGATCCTCGTGCTCTGCGGCAAAGGCAACAACGGCGGCGACGGATGGGCTGCCGCAAGGATCCTCATGACCCGCGGATGCGAAGTCCGCATCGGTGCGGTCACGACCGAACTCTCGGGCGATGCCGCGGCAAATCAGGTATTCTTCGAGCGCACGGGCAGATATGAACTGCTCTCCGAGAACACATCTTTCTTTACAGAGAACGCCGATGCCGCTGTCATCATCGACGCACTCTTCGGCACGGGGCTTCACCGCGAGCCTAACGGCATCTATGCGGAGCTTATCGAGAAGATCAACGAACATCCCGCAAAGGTCGTTTCCGTCGATATCCCGTCGGGTGTTTTCGGCGCGGACGGCTATGCAAAAACAGCGGTAAAAGCCGACGTCACGGTAACGTTCCAGTATCCCAAGCTGGGGCATTTCCTTTTCCCCGGCAGAGATCTCACGGGCAAGCTCGTCATCGCCAAGATCGGTATCGATCTCGCTTCGCCTTCGTCCATCGTCCACGTCGACGATTATCACCTGCCTCCCCGTCCCGCTAATTCCAACAAGGGAACTTACGGCAGGCTCCTCATCGCAGCAGGCAGCAATGGCATGGCAGGCGCAGCGGTCCTCTCCGCTTCTGCGGCAGTAGCCGCAGGAACAGGCCTCACGACCGTCCTCTGCACAGAACACACCGCAGATGTCCTGCAGGTTACCGTCCCCGAAGCGATCGTGCTTCCCTGCGGAAAAGACCGTTTCCATGTCGACCTCTCTTCCCTGCCCCGCATGACCGCACTTGCGATCGGTCCCGGGCTCGGCAAAACAGCCGACATCTTTGAGCTGCTGCAGAGCCTTCTTCCGCTCTCTGCAGCCAAGGTCGTGGATGCCGATGCACTCAATGTCATCTCCATGCATCCCGAACTCCTCGATATCATGAAAAACGCAGTCCTCACGCCGCATCCTGCGGAACTCTCCCGCCTTACGGGAATGCACATCGATGCGATCCTCAAGAACCCGATCAAGGCAGCTACGGAGTTTGCCGCGATGCACAATACCATCGTGCTGCTGAAAGGCGCAACGACCGTCGTCACAGACGGAAAGAAGACCGCCCTCATCACGGCAGGATGCCCCGGCATGGCAAAAGGCGGCTCGGGCGACATCCTCACAGGTGTGATCGGCGGGCTGCTCGCGCAGGGCATGGATCCCTTCAGTGCAGCTGCAACGGGTGCATTCTTCTGCGGCAAGGCAGGAGAACGCGCATACGAAGAACGCGGCATCTCGATGTCCCCGCGTGATACGATCCGAAATCTCAAATTCTGATATAAGGTCAAATGTTATGGAAAGCTTACTCTTATCCCTCAATGTTACTCTGCCTATCTTCATCATGATGGCAGCAGGGTATCTGCTCCGCGCGCTGAAACTCATGGATGAATCCTTCATCAAACAGATGAACCAGCTCAATTTCCGTGTGTTCCTGCCGCTGCAGGTCTTCAACAGTATCTATAAAACAAATCCCGATGAGATTTGGAACGGAAAGCTCCTTCTGCTCGCGTTCTTCTCCGTATTCACTCTGTTCATCATCGGCATGTTCGTTTCCCGTCTGCTGACAAAGGACGATGCCAAGCGCGGCACGATGGTCAGCATCATCTTCCGCTCGAATTATTCCTATATCGGCGTTCCCGTTGCGGCGGCGATCGTCGGCAGCATGGACGGCAATATCGCGACGCTCGTTCTCGCAGTAACAGTTCCCACATATAATATTTTTGCAACGATCGGCTTTGAATATTACCGCGGCGGCAAGATCAACGTGAAGGAAATGATCCTCAAGATCGTCAAGAACCCCTGCGTTATCGCCTCTGTCCTCGGCATCATCTTCATGTTCCTGCGTGTCGGTGAATTCCCCAGCTATGTTCAGAAGCCCCTTGCTTCTATGGCAGGTGTCTGCACACCCTTGGCGTTCATCACGCTCGGCGGTTCGCTGGATTTCAAGAAGATCCGCGGCAATATCAAACTCCTCGCTTGGGGCAATATCATCCGCCTGATCCTCGTTCCCGCTGTCGGTCTTACGATCTCCATCCTCATGGGATTCCGCGGAAACGAGCTTGCCGCACTTTTCGCACTCTACGCAACACCGCCTGCAATGATCACCTTTGCGATCTCGCAGATCATGGGCGGCGATTCCGAGCTTGCCGCTCAGCAGATCGTCTCCCAGAGCACCGTCTCTATCGTAACGATGTTCATTTGGGTATTTGTACTAAGTTCATTCGGATTGTTCTGATGCTTGAGGGCTGCGCACCCTAAAACTCCGAAGGCGCTCCCGCGGGGCATAAACCTTTTTCGAAAAAAGGTTTATGAATCCAAAAACTTTCATACGCAAATGCTGCCGCATTTGCTAAAATCTGTAAAAACAAAAATGAGGTTTGGGTTTTGATGAAAAAACACAAAAACG
>JAZRGP010000149.1:0-1381 GCA_045644225.1 Christensenellaceae bacterium
CCTTTGGCTGACGATAAGCATTGCCTTTGTACTAATGTTTGCACCATAGTATATGTTTCTGAGGAGGGAATATGTGCGGGAGATTTTGGATGAGGAACGCGCATTTGCGAAAACTCATAGTATGCGCGCCCGCCCTGTGCTTCGCACAGGTCTCCGCCTGCGGCGGGCAGCGCTGCCTTCGGCAGCGCGCGGGCGCGCGCCTGCGTCGCTCCGCTGAATTAAGCAAAAAAAGGGAACCTTTCAATTAAAAAGTTCCCTGAACGATTATTTCTTCCGATAACTCGCGCATATCGCAAAGCGGCTTTCTCCCGGCCGCGGCGACAGGATCTCGATGCGTTCCGCATTGCAGAATCCGCGTTCGTTATGCGTGCAGCGCAGCATCGTGCAGCAGAGTGAGCCGCCTTCGCCGCGCTGATCTGCCCGCCAGAACTGCTGCTTGAAGAAGTTCCGCATGGTGTTTGCGGAGTCACCGCTTAAAGAGAGCGTCGCGCAGTAGGGGATGCCGCCGTGCGTTCGGATAAACTCTTCTATGCGCACGACTCCCGCATCACAGCTTCCCGACATATTGTGCATGCAGGAGCGCGCATTGCAGATGATCTTATCCAATTAAAAAAAGCTCCGCGGCTTTTCGCGGAAGCTTGCACACATGCTCTGCTCCTTCTCCGAGACAGAGCTGCATCCGCAGTTTCCGCAGGGCGATACCTTGATCTCCCTGAGCTGACAGTAGTGGTCGGGGCTGTTGTAGGAACAGCTTTCGATCTGGCATCTTATGGTCTGGCTGTTTTTCATGTTTGGTTGCTCCTTTCGATCTTTTTTCAAGCTTATTTTCTGCAGATATCGGCGCAATTATGAGCTGAAATAAATAGATATTCTGGAATAGCTTACGATATTTTTCGCAAAATAATGAATGGGAGGGAGAAAAATGACCAGAAAAATCAGTTCACAGATCGATAAGAACGCAAAAGCGATCGAAACGCTGTTCGCGAAAAATTTTGATGCAGTTACCCGTTATGCCGAGGATATCAGCGGCAGGCGGTTTTTTGTGCTGTTTTTTGACGGGCTTGCGGATAAGGAGCTTATCCATGAGACCGTCATCGCGCCGCTCTTGGGATACTCCATGACGGTGGATGTCCGCGGAGTCTGCGACATCGGGGAGATACAGACAAAGGTGCTTACGAGCGTGGATGTATCCTTCGCGAAGGATATGGACGATGCCGTGCTGCATGCGCTCTCGGGCGATACTATCCTGTTCGTAGACGGTGCGTCGCAGGCGATCGTCCTGCAGACGCGGAAGTGGATGAACCGCGGCATCCCCGAGGCAACTTCGCAGAAGACCATCCGCGGTCCGAAGGAGAGTTTCACGGAAACATTGCTTTTCAAT
>JAZRGP010000150.1:0-5241 GCA_045644225.1 Christensenellaceae bacterium
TTCACGTTCCTCCGCGGAATAATCTTTATTCTTTCGGATCTCTGCGATCTCCTTTTTGACAGTCTCAGGAGCATTCCTTTCTCGCAGCTCGGATTCCAGCGCACGAATGCGCTGAATATTCTCGGTCATAAAGATAACGCGGGAAACATTCTCGATGTAGGAATCATAGTTCTTTGCAAGGTTGTACTCCGTCGTATCACCTGTTCTGTGTTCAAAGTTGGCCACATACTTCTTACCGGGAGTAAACTGTTCCGTCATACCTGTCAGCTGCGCATTCAGTTGATCATCCTGAATCTGCGTCATGCCGGCGGATTCCCAAAAACGCTTGAACCTTGTCTTTTTCTCAAGCGCAAGGAGCTCATCGCGAAGCTCCGTCAGCTCTTTATGAAAAAGCGTTCTATCCTCCGTTTCCGAAAGATATCTTTCAATAAGTGCAGAGATCGGATCACTTCCGTCCCCGCGGTGCGGTGCATAATCCGGCCGAGCTTCAACAGGCGCATATCCATTCTTCACGAGAGCTATATTTGATCGGTCAAGCGCATCCTGAAGTGCATCCCGCATCGTTGCGTTATACTCGCTCATGGCTTCGTGGTATTTGAATTTTCCATTATCAGCCCTGAATCGGTCGAGCTTATACTTCTTCAGAATGCGATCGACCTCATCTGTCAGCTCGATCTCCGCCATCTTGTCAGGTGTTTCAGATTTTCCTTCAAGATTCGTCATACCGATCGTCTGATCTGCAGCACCGAACAATTCAGCAAAGGGGCGGAGTTTATCATTCCATCCATTAACCCAGCGCACGCGGTCTGCGTTGTTTTTATGAACCGATGTCGCAAAGTATCGGATGATTTCAGGAGCGTTCGGATCGTCCTTGATCGCTGCGCGGAAGGCTCTATCAGTCGAGCGGAGTTCATAACCGATCGCTCGTTTCGAATCCTTCCAGTAATCTGCATTGACCGTCAGCTGGCGGACCTCATCTCTGATCTTCTGTTTCGCAGCGAGCCGTACAGCACGCAGAGCCTTATCAAGATTCTTCTTCTCGATCATCAGATCGGCTTTCATCTTAACGCCGTCTTTTTGGATATTTGCAGAGAAGGTATCCTCCGACTGCGTTCCCTTCACGAGGTTATCCGCAGCGGCATTGTCCTCTTCTGTGAAATTCCATACAGAGTCGAGCCGTTCGATCTCTTTTGCGATCTCATCCACTCTCTTCTTCGCAGCACGTTGAGCATCGACCATCGCCTGATCTGAATTATCCTTGACCCCGAGGACCTCATACGCCTTCTTTTCCATATTTTTGGAATCCGCAGAGATCTTCTTCGTATCACGGATATATGCATCGTACCCCGCCATATACGCCTGCATCGCATGTTTCTTTTCCTCGGAAATGCCCTCGGGGAAAACCTTGCGTTTGCCCGTAACGAGCTCCTCCGCGATCCGCTGCTCTCTCTTGGTGAGCTTCGTCTGTTTGCGCATGCGCTCAAAGGCTTCGTTTGCGGTTTCGGTCATGCGCTCGAGCATATCCGCATCCTCCGCAGCGATCTTATCCTTATACACGGATTCGTAAATATACTGAATATTTTCTTTTTCCTGCGGTTTGCGTTCGATACGCCCCTCGATTTCAGGAGAAAGGGCGTCAACATATGAAGAATCATCGATATTTCCTTGATTTTCCGCCGGATTTCCGTTGACATCTTTTTCGGAATTGGGTATATTATTAGTGAGGGATTCATTTCCCTCACTAAAACCTCGATCGGACGTAGAAACCTTAGCTATTGTTCGCTTCGAGGTTTCTTTTGTTTTGAAATTGAGGTTTGTAATTTCTTTGATCAGATGCGTGCGATAATCATTAAAATGATTTGTATTAACCCTGACATCAAAACAAAAAACATACTCTTCTGTCTCATTTTCGAAATAGAAAGGCGTTTCAAAATAATCGTATCTTTCTATATTTTTTTCCCTGTTTTGATTAGTTTTCGCATATGATCCGCTTCCAACATATTCAGCATTTTCAATCAGCTCCTTTAACGAGTCAAGAACAACGTATTTTCTCAAATTGTTGCTTCCCGTAGATGCAATTTTCCCTAATGCTCTATTTGCCATCCTTATTGTATATTGCGATCCCTCATATTTCACATTTTTCAATGCTAAACTTACAGGAATCGGAGCTCTTAACTCATCCCATACATTGTCTGGCTTTTCTGGATTTCCATACACCTGTACCAAAGCTTTTTTTAGCGTCGAAGTAATTCCATCATTATTGTTTTGTTTCTTTAACTCATGACATTTTTCCATAATCGCTTGAACACGATTCCAAGATCCCTCAGAAATTACTATCGCAGATCGTTTATTATTACTATTTAAAGGTTGTTTCTGATTCTCAAAATGATACTTTTTAGGAATAAGGGTCGCTCTTCCAGCTAATTCCGTTTCACTCAAATCATGGAAGCCGTCTTTCGATTTTGCAATTACTTCTTTTTTGTAATTATCTTCCGTCCAATATGCACTTGAGTTGTTATATGTGTTAGCTTTATCTACATTTTTTAACTCTGTTTTTGCATGTGTTTTTTTGCTGATTCTTTCAAATTCAGCATGCTCCGTCAATGTCGCCTCAATATAGGAAACCCCCATGGATGCCTGATCGGTGCGCAGTTCGTCTGCCTGCAGCTTAACGATCAGCTCCGTTCCATCCTCGAGCTCAACGGCCGTTTCGAAATGGTCGCTGCGAATGAGGTCCGGGCGGTCGATATCTGCGTCGGATCCGACATATCTCGCATTCTTGATAATATCGGGAAGGTTGCCGATGATCTCCTGCTTCTGCTCAGGCGTAAGGTTGTCCTGTGCGTTGAGGAAGCTCTGCTCCACGCCACCGCGCACGTGGACGGAATAAATTCCCTTATTGATCGATACTCCCGGAATGACCGTTTCATTGATCGCCATCGCCGCGATATCCGTCTCTGCGCCGCGCTGGGTCTTTACGGTCACGCGTTCTGCAGATTCGTTCTGTTGCGGTGTGATACCTTCATACGGCGATGTGAGCGTGGTTGCCTCGCCAACATCCTTGGTGTAGCTGCGGTATCTGCCCTCGAGGATCTGCATCGCCGCAGTTCCGTTCTGCTCGAGCACAGCCGCAAGGGATCCCAGTGCATACTGTTTATTCTGCTCCGAGAATTCGCCATACTCAATAACCTCCGCGAGTGCAGCGGCTTTTCCGCCCTGCTCTTTCGCCAACTGATATAATTCCTCAGCCTGATTGAGGTCGTAAATGCGTCGCCCATACTGCTGCGCATTTTTATTGCCCGCAATAATCGTGCCGGCTTCGAAGATTCCGCCCGTCAGGATACCCAGGATCATGCTCTCCATAGCTTCATTGGACATGAAGTTCGGCTGATATTCTTCTCCAAGCTCATTGCTCCTGTATACAGGATCAAGAATCGCCTGCAGATACTCTTCAGCACCTTCAGCAAGCCCTGCAGAAATAAATCTTACCGCGGTATTCGCCGCTTTATTTGTCATGATCTTCGCGTTGACTTTTTCCATTTTTGATGCAAGATCCATGATTCTGTTGCCGCCGCTACCACCGAGCGCAGAGACACCACCGAGCGCTCTTTCAAGCAACGCTTCCGAAGCACCCGAAAGCAGACCGTAAGTTCTCGCCTGTTCTTCCGTATACCCTTCGCGCAGAGCCTGATTGTATGCGTTACCGCCCGAAGAAAGTCCGATCGCCGCAGAACCGACATAACTGCCCACCGCAGCTGCAGTCTGTGCCGATGCGCCGAGAGCCGCCGCCGCGCCGCTCGTGAGATACGATGCCGCGATCATCGGCAGCATATTACCTACGGTATAAGTACCATGATATGCAAGCTTGCCAATGCCGAGAGCATCCCAGTGCGTATTTGCATCAATGTCCTGGTATGCATACTGATACGGTGTCGTTGCGCGTTCTTCACCCGTAACCGCCGATGCAATACCTTCGAAGAATTGATTCGCACCCGCCCCGAGCGCAAGAACATATTTTCCGATGCTCTTATCGTAGTTACCGCCGTTCGTCCATTTTTGTGCCATAGCAAAACCCGAGCGAGCATTGAGAGATTCTTCGAGGGTATCAAGATATGTTTTTGCCGGATCCATGCCCTGCTTCTCGAGAATATAGTTAAAAATATTCTTCTCATCAGCAGTCATGAACTTATACTTCTCCACGAGAGAAGCATACTGCGCCTCGACCGCTGTTTCAGAAACAGGCGTGCGGTTCAGACCAAGAATATAGTCCTGCTGCTGGCGCTGATAATCAGCATTCCGCACGACATCCGCTGCGCTGTACCCCTGCTGATTTACCGCGCGTCTGACAGCCTCATCCTCCGCGGGCAGTGTTTGATTGTAGTTTACCGACGCAGACTGTTTGAGCACCGAATCAAAGTCCTCCGCCTGCAAGAACGCGTTATACTCACGCGCAGACTGTAGGCTTTTTGCAGTTTTCAGGCGCTGAGATGCTTCCGCATGGCGCTGAGACGCCTCCGCGATTTGTTGGTCAAGCTGCGCGATTTCCCGCTCATATGAGCCGTCAGAGCCGTATTTCGCATAATATTGTTCGATTACTGCGTTAGCTGCAGCAATTTCATCTTCCCGGGCAAAGTTCGGATCCACCGTTCCCGCCTGTTCATATGCCGTCTCATCCAGCAGCTTGTCCTTTTCCATCTGTTGACGTCGCGCCGTAAGTTCCGAATATTCAGCTTCAGCCTGCTTTTTCTGTGCCGCGAGCGCAGCCTGATCCGCGAGCATAAGTCGGGCCGCTTCTTCATTATCCTTTGCTTTTTTGACATTGGAAAGGAGATCTTCTTTTTCAGAGATCGACGCTTCCACCGAAGAAAGCTCTTCCTCGATCTCTTTCATCCGTTTTGCCGCAGCTTTCTGACCCGAACCCATGCCAATATCATAATAAAGCTGTTCCTGCTTTCTATATTCTTCCTCCAGCGCATCATATCTGTTCCGCTCAGCATCGATTTCCGCCTGTACATTTCGAGGATCCATGGAGCGATATTCTTCATACTTCTTCGCTTCAATGTTCTTCGCCGTTTCATGGCGCATCGCCGCACGGCCGAGCCTTTGGTTCGTGAAATAATCATGCGGCGTCGTTCCCTGCTGCTGATAAAACTCTTTTCTTTGTTCAGCGTCGGCTTCTCTTTGTTTTTCGTTAATCGCCTCGATATCAAGACCGGAGTTCTCAGATGCAGCCTTATAATA
>JAZRGP010000151.1:0-5987 GCA_045644225.1 Christensenellaceae bacterium
AAGACCGCTTGGCCTCCGACTTCCACCATTGGAAAGCAGGTTCTTCGGTAAGCTCGGTTTCTTCTTCCTCCGTTTCTATGACGGGCTGGACGATCTCCAGCGAGAAGTCCATTTCTACGGTATGTTCTTCGCCAGCTTCATCGATGTATGTAATCTTGTAAATACCGTTCGTCTTTCCGTAGCTTTCGGTATATCCGGAAGTCATAGAAAGCTGCCCGGCGAACACGGAGAGCTCACCGTTGCCTGTGCCGCCGGGAGCGATGTCCCCGAGGAATACAGCCGCCGTCGGAAAGAGCCCCGCTCCGTCTACCGTTATCATTACATTTTTGAGTGTACTTTTGCCTGTGTTATACACATTGGCAGGAATAGAGAACGTTTCACCCGCTGTGATCTTCTCAGGCACAGCCTTTGTAATGTCGTCATACTTGATCTCTGCAGGCTGCGTTACGGCAACAAGGAAGTTTCGTGTAGAAGAATACTCACCGCCGTATGCGTCAGCATAGTCGAGGGTTACATAGAAAGACTGATTGCCCGATGTAATATTGGGCGTTGTTTTTAGCTTGAAGATTGCTTCGCTGCTTTCCTCGGAAGCAATATTATCAAGATGGATAGCGTTATTGATGTCTACGGGAACGATGCATGCTGCACCGCCATCAGCGGCCGCTCCGCCGTAGGACAGACGAATATTTCTCGCACGAATATTGCCGATATTCTCTATCTTTACTTTGACAGAGAACTCCTGATCACCGCCTACTGCATTCGGATCAACTACACAGGAGCTAATGAACAGTTCAGGCTTTTCTGCCATTTCTTTTTCCGGTGTCTGTACCGCATTAGGATCAACGGGCTTTTTACCATCTGTGATCGTCACATAGATAATAAATGCCTGTGTGGTGAGTGATCCGCTTGCATCGATATAAGACGCATTGAGTGTAACAGGATATGCACCGTCGATCCTGCCGCTTGCCAGCGGAATGGAAAGCGAGAACACATACGGTTCACCGCCTTTTGCCGTCTGAGAGTAGTTCCCAAACACAAAGGGGCTGTCCGTAGTCGCGCCGAGATCAGCTGTGAGTGTTACTTCTCCCAAATGTGTCTTGCCGATCAGCGGCAAAATGATCGTCACTTTACCGTCTTTCACGGCAGGAATATATCCGTCTTTATATGTTTTGTTCATTCCCTTATATAATTTGTCGCTGTCAATGGTCAGTTGCCCAGTCGCAACAAAGGGTTCCGGTGTCTCATCGGGAGCATCAGAAGCCGCAGGAGACGGTGTAGGGCTGTTTGCAGGCGCGGGAGTCTCTGCGGGCGCAGAAGGTGTTACAGAAGCCTCCGGCGATGGAGAAGCCGTTTCCTCCGCAAACGCCGTCATCGGCACACATAACAGTAAAATTACCATCACTATTGTAAGTATTCTTCTCATTTTAGTCCTCCCGTATCATTGTCATAACGCCTGCATCCATTTCACAAACGGTATCACAAAGTTCATCAATATCGCCTTGGTTATGGCTGGCAAGCAGTATGGTCTTTCCCTCGTTTTTCAGTCCTTTGATGAGCTTTCTCATTTCCGCTACACCATACTTATCAAGACCGTTCAATGGTTCATCCAGTATTAAAAGCGACGGATCTTCCATAATCGCCTGTGCAATACCTAACCGCTGACGCATCCCGAGGGAGTATTTGCCTACGGGCTTTTTCATGTGCGGATCAAGCCCTACACGGCGAATGGAATCCGCAATCTCGGAAAGCCCGATCTTCTTATTGAGGGATGCCAGTATTTCAAGGTTCTTGACACCCGTTACACCGGGCAGAAATCCCGGCGTTTCAATGATGATGCCGAGATCGGATGGAAAGTCTACATCCTTTCCCACACGCTTGCCGTTTACGATCACCGTTCCTTCGGTAGGCAGCAGGAAACCGCAGATACATTTCATAAGCACAGTCTTACCGCTGCCGTTATTGCCCACGATACCGTGGATCTTTCCTTTTTCAAAATCACGGGACACGCCTTTTAATACGCGCTCCTGTCCGAAATCTTTTGAGATGTTCCGAACGCTGATGGCTATATTTTCATCTTTCATGTTTAGCCCTCCGTTCCTACAAAGTTAAAGTTATATTTCCGTATCGCACGAAGCGACAGGAAGAAGCACAAGGCGATGAGTATTCCGAAGATCAGATAGGTCTGCCATAAGCGCGGCAGAAGATCATAGCCGAAATTGTGCATATGATAGGTGGCATGGTTTAGTGGGGACAGCCATCCTACCGCTACGTTTGCTTTATACATCAGCTCATCGGGGAGCTGGAAGATAGCCTTTATCGTCTGCGGATTTAGTAAGAATCCGTACAGGCTGAAAGCAAACACACCGATCACACCGCCAAGCTGTCCTTTTTTCAGGTTCATCAGCAGCATGATGAACACCATAAGCAGCGTGTAGAGCAGCATGAGCAGAAAGATGGTAAACATACACGCATAAGGTGTGCTCATTTCAAGGGTTTTTACAAGAGCGGGCAAGGCAACAGCTTGCCCTGCGCCCGAATAACCGAGAATAGCCGCAGTTTCGCTCCACATATTACCCGTAAAGCTCTGCGTCATGCAGACAAGGGATGTGGCGATCAATATGAATGTGAGATAGATGGCGGTTGCGGCAATGATATACACAGCCTGACCTGCGATCCATGTCTTTCTGTCTATTCGCATAAGATAGAACGGCGTTCCCGAACTGATAAACGGCATATCCGCAAATAACAGAAGAAGCAGCAGCGAAGACAGCAGGATGGAGTTTGCATCTCCGAACGTCCACACGAAGGCTTCTACGATCTGCATGGTGGTTTCATATTCTTTTGCAAACTGTACTGCCTTATCTGACAGCAAGAAACACAGTACAAATGCGAGACAGAATGTAATTATGATGCGCGGGTTCTTGTGCCATTGTCTGAAATTATATGCTGTAACAGATAATATCTGTTTTGCTCGTTTCATATTTGTGCTAACCTCCTTTTCGCCGCTGCGCTGAATACCATACTCATGATGATGATAAGCTCGAGGAGCAGCAGAACTACGCCGAGGTTGCCCCACATCCATACAGGAGAAGGTGACGTCCATTCCTTCGGATAGAGAACATAGAGCGTATCAAAGTAGCGTTCATAAAGAATGATCAGGACGTAATACAAAACAAAGGGCGAAGCATACGCCATATATTTGCTGTTTGTAAGTGTGGCAAACGTGAGCCCGACCATAGACCAAAATGCACCTGAGAAGAAAAACAGCAGCACATTTCCCATAAGCTCCGCGAAGAAAGCAGGTGCTTCCGCATCTTTTGGCAAAGGTGCTTCCATGGGCAGGAATACCAATGCAGAGATGATATATGCAACGACGATTCCAAGAGCCAGCACCAATCCACCCGATACGGCGCAGGCAACACATCTGCCTGTGAGATAACCGGCTCTGCTGGTGCGGTGCAGATAAGATTTAATGAATCCGCTTTTTACATCATCCACAAAGGACGCAGTAAAAGGAAGTGCTGCGAGAATGGGAAGCGCAAGCGTCATACCATCTGATACAAGCGCTTCTGCAATAAAATTATCGTGAAAGCCGATCATGAGCAGTTCTTCTGCACGAAATGCCTGTAATATCTGCTGAATGGAGGATACGGCGATAATGGCGATCACGCCGACAAAACCGACAAGGAATCCTTTGCCGGATACAGCCTGTTTGATCGCTGACCAAATTGCTTTTATCATTCCACTTCCTCCTTTCAAAATTTATTACAAGTACATTTTAAGAAAAACCAAAACATTTGTTGTTAGCAAACGATTATCATTTTATTATCATTTCGGGATTTTGGGCAAAAAGAAAGCAGGCATGGGTATAATCCATACGAGATTCATGCCTGCTATTTTGTTTTTTGGCTTAATATCCCTTTTCCAGATCGATAATACTGCCGTCGACAGCGTTTACGATGAGAAGCGGCATATATCCGCGCTCCCAATCGGCGGACATTCCCTCATTTTCGATTGCTTCATCCACCTGACGAGCACCATAGAAGCACCATACAGGAACGAGCAAGCCCTCCGTATCGCTGTTTTCCTGCTTGATCCTGTGCAGCTTCAGCCCGATGTCGGATACATGGATGGTCATGCTGTTTTCCTCTTTTGCAGAGGGTGCATAGACCGTTTTCATCATCTTATAGAAAATATCTTCGATATTTTCAAAGGGCATAAGCGTTGCATTTTCTACTTCCGTTCCCATCACCTGATACGGCGAGAGCCAGTTGAAATAGATAATGCCGTCCCCGGAGATCCACAGTCTTGCGCGCTCATATGCCCAATAGAGTGCCACGCCGTCTCCGCCTGTACCTTCGCCGCCGATAACAAGGTTTGCACCGTTCACCTGCCTGGAACAGTTCACCTCATAGAACGGGGTTTCGTCCGCCACATAGATCACATGGTCAACAGAAACCGGAAGCTGCGCTTCTGTAAAGAGCTTTTCCGCTATTTCAACGGCTTGTTCGGGAGAAAAGCCCGCAATAGTGATTTCAGCCGAAGTCATATCATCCGAGCTTTTCACGACCTTGCGCTCGGAGTTCCAGTAGCAATCCCATGATGTGTCATAGTATAGCTCATTTGTGTATTCTACAGATGCCTGATACGTCGGGAATCGCTTCTTTGTTTTATCTCCCAGCTGATATTCCACCATCTCGGTTTGGTCAGAGTTGTTGTATGCGTAGAAGGTCTTGCCTCTGCTGCCATACGGCATATTCGGATGTTCTACCGCGTAAGTAGTCGATGCTGTGCCGAGGACAACATCTTCTCCGGCTTTATCCTCAACACTTTCAAGTGTACCGTCCGCAGGCACATCCTCAATGCTTTCAGGTGCATTTGCATACCGTTCCTCAAAATCAAGAATGGTATCATTTATGTTCATCTTAGCATCTTCGTCGGTCGTTTCTGCCAGCTCTTTTTTCAGCGTAACGAGTATTTCGTCAAGCTCTGCTTTGGTGTATTCGTTGCGTCCGCGATACATATCGGTATCTCCGCAAAGAAGTTCAAACAGAGTATATATCGTATCCTGCGAAAAGTTTGCAGGCGTGACCTTTACGATAGGGAGCTTATCCGCCGCGGGAACGGAAACATCCGCGTTTACCTCGATAATGAGCTTGCCGTCAAGTTCAGTTACAGTCTTTTCAAGGTGTTCTTTTACTGCATAGCGCTCTGTAAGCGGCAGCTTTTCCATTTCGGGCGGCAGCGTTTCTTCCGCTTTTTCGATCATGACCTGCTGATCTTTGCCCACAACAATAGGGCTCTCGGGTGTTTTCTGACATCCGGTAAATATTGCAGCGAACATCATGAACGCTATGATAAATACAATTGCTCGTTTCATATCTTAATACCCCACATATCTATCGATGATACTGCCGTCTATGGCGTTGATGGTGAGAATTGGATTCATACTGTTGCTTACAACAAATTCCCCTGAGTCTGATTTATAGGTAATGGTCTGAGTACCGTAGAATAACCATGCGGGAACAAGCAGTCCACTGTAGTCTGTATTTTCTTCCGAAATACGAGTGTAGCCAAACTCGATAGAGGTCACATTGTATTCCGCATCCAATATGCCGTCGCCCAAAGCGGTAGTGTTATACTGTACCGGCATCATCTTTTTGAATATGTCCACGATGTCGTCAAAACTCATGAGTTTGCAGTTTTCTAACACGGTTTCACCAACATCGTTCAATTCTTCAATATATGCTTCGGCTATACCATCATCTGTAACGAACAATACAATGCGTTCATAACACCAAGATTCACCTGCATCGGGAGAAGCCATCTGAACATCCGAGTAAGATACGGGAACGCCGTCAATCTCTCTTCTGTATTCCAGCCGCCAGCCTTTTAAGACATTGCCCACAAACTCTCCTGTTGCGGTAGTTACCGACGGTTCACTGATTGCCAAATCTGCACGGCTTATAACATAGCCGTCCATATCT
>JAZRGP010000152.1:0-5948 GCA_045644225.1 Christensenellaceae bacterium
AAAATATGCCCTATCCCTCGCTTCCTGAAGAGAATTGGGTTATTATTAAGGTAAAGGCGGCAGGCGTATGCGGAACAGATCTGCACATTTGGCACGATCAGTATCCCTATTGGCCGCCTGTGATATTGGGTCATGAATTCGCAGGTGAGATCGTCGAGGTCGGCAGCGCTGTGAAAAAATATGCGGTAGGAGACCGTGTGGTCTGTGAACCGCACTCCCTTGCTTGCGGGACATGCGAACTTTGCAGAGAGGGGCATATCCAGCAGTGTGCATCCAAGCGTTCGCCCGGATGGGGAATTCATGGCGGATTTGCAGAATATGTGGCAATGCCCGAAATGCTGCTGCACCGCATCCCTGATGGAATGGATTATGATACAGCGGCTCTTGCGGAACCTATGGCGATCACGGTTCATCAGGTTACAGAGCTTTGCGGGATCGCTTGTCAGGATTTTGTTGTAGTCTCGGGAGCAGGCCCGATCGGCATAATGGCTGCATTTGTGGCGAAAGCAATGGGTGCGGGAACTGTCGTGATCACGGGCATGGATGCCTGCGAGGCTGTGCGTTTCCCTGCGGCGGCAAAGCTCGGAGCAGATCGTATCATCAATGTCCAGAAGGAAGATGCCTGCCAGGTCGTTATGGAAATGACAAATGGTCGCGGCGCGGATGTAGTGATCGAGACGAGCGGCGCGGGTCCTGCGATCGCATCTGCAATACGAATGACAAAGAAATATGGCAAATTATGTGCGATCGGTCTTGGTGCAGAGGAAGCTAAAATGCCGTGGAAGCAGATCGTTATGCGCTCGATTACGGTTGTCGGCTGTATGAGCTCCGGTTATTCTGCGTGGGATAAAGCGCTTGGTTTGATGAAAAAATATCAGGAAGAGCTTTCTTGTCTGATCACTCATAAAGTTTCGCTGGATGAGTGGAAGGAAACTTTTGAAGCGCTTATTGCGGAAAAAGGTATTAAGGCGGTATTCCATCCTTAAAGAATAAAATTAGCACATCTTGCCTGAATAGGAGGCTTATGAAAAAGGTCGGTTTTTTTCGCAGCATTAAATTTCAGATTCCTGTATTGCTTTGCGTTGTTTTGTTGATCCCGCTGATGCTTTTGTATCAGGCGAATTCTTCGTTGATCAATGATATAACCTTGCAGGATACGAAAGCATCGATCTCAGGCGACCTTTCGGGCAAGGCGCTCTCTATTGACTATGTTCTGAACGAGGTTACGCAGTTTGCGAAGCTTCAGGGCAGCGATGCAGAACTGTTGGCGCTGATCGGGGATTATGCGGAAGCTTCCGGGAAAAACAAACGTGTCGCCAGAAGTAAACTCACGATCGAACTCGGTCAGCGCATCATGTATCGCGATGTGATAGACGAAGTCTATCTTGTTATGGAAGACTCGGATGTGATCGTATCAACGATCGTCGGAGAAAAGGAGTTTTCCGCAGGATCTAAGCGCGGAGAAGTTTTGGCACGCGATTATATGAACCATAAAAACATGCTGAGCTGGTCGCCGAATGTGGATTTTGGGGATCGGAACAGCATGCTGTATTATCGTCCGATCGCAGAGAGTGGTTTGCCGCTCTGTTCGTTGGTGTTTGAAGTTAATACGGAGTATTTGCTGAAAATGCTGGAATCCAAGGCGCTTGACTCTGCCGGAATGATCGTTTGCGATTATCTTGGGCAGGTTATGCTTGAACAAGGGGCGTCGCGGCTCGATCCGCTTCTGTCGGAAACCGAGTATGTCCAGGAACATTCGCTTTTAAGTCCTGTTATTGAGGAACGACATAAAGACGGGAGTTATGTTACCGATTTAAACGGAGAAGAGATACTGGTCGGATATTATTCATCGACAAGTACAAGCTGGAAATATATCGAAGCAGTTCGTTTAACAGATGTTTATGCTACCGGAAAAGCCTCTTCAACATATCTTATTGTTGCATTGATCATCGGGATATTGTCTTCTGCTTTTGGGATCGTGGTGATTTCTAAAATAATCTTAAACCCGATGAATCGTGTGCTCACAGCGATGAAACGAACCGAAATGGGGGATTTTGCGGAGATCAAAGGTCGAGTTCCGCGAAACGAGCTGGGAGTATTGACGATAGGATATAATCAGATGACAAATCATCTGCAGGAATTGATCGAGAATGTATACGTTCAGGAACTGTCCAAAAGAGAAGCGCAGCTGATATCGATACAGTCTCAGCTGGATGAACACTTTTTATATAATACGCTGAATACGATTTATTGCGTGACAAAGCGCGGAGATACGGAGCTTTCCTCGGAAATGCTGGTAATGCTTACGCGGTTTTTCAGGTTGAATCTTTCTGAAGGCAGGCAGTATCTTAAAATTTCGGAAATAGTTGAATTGATCCAATGCTATCTTTGGATCCAGAAAGCGCGATACGGAGATCGCCTCAAAGTAACGATCGATGCAGATGAGAAAATTGCTGATTGCTATGCAGTGAAATATCTCTTCCAGCCGATCGTGGAAAATGCGGTGATACACGGCCTTGAGAGCAAGGTCGGCGCAGGGAAGGTGGATATCAGATTCCGCGGCGTTGATGATATGCTGCATTTTGAAACAACGGATGATGGCGTAGGGATGAATGCAGAGAAGCTTGAGAGCCTGAAGCGGACGATAAACGAATATACCCATGCGACAGGAGATAGCTTTGCGCTGAAAAATATTAATGAACAGATGCGGCTTGCATATGGGAGAGAATATGCGCTGCAGATCGAAAGTACAGAAGGTCTGGGAACAAAAGTAAGCTTTCAGATTCCGCTCAGAATGGAGGCACCGGATGAAAAATAAGTATTCACTCTTGGTTGTGGATGATGAAAAAATTTTGAGAGAGCATATTCGCACGTTGCTGGATTGGGATAAGCTCTGTATCACTGAATTATTGGAAGCTGAAAATGGATTTGAAGCTGAGAAGATGATTCTTGAGCATCAGCCTGATATTATGCTGCTTGATATTCGTATGCCGCAAATGAGTGGAGTCGAGCTTGTGGAAAGATTGGTGCACTCGGGTACGGATATTCAGGTCGTTGTGCTTTCTGCGTATACGGATTTTGATGTGGCGCGAAAGATGGTTTCTGTCGGCAAGGTAGTTGATTATATCTTAAAACCCGTAGACATTGATATTTTGACGGAATCGATCATCAAATGCATAGAAAACATCGAGGAAAAACGCAGAACGATGCGTATTAAGGACAATTACATTGAAGCATCGGCAAGGCTGCGTAAGAGAGCGATCGCGGATTTGATCTTCGAACACGAAGCAGAAGCGGCGATCGAGTTTCTTCCGGATGATGATGTTGAGGTGCAGGTCGGAGTATGTCATGTTCGCGGCGATCACGAGGAGTTTATGCGGGAGGTTCTTCTGAAATATGAAGGTACTTGCTTAAACTATTGCTATAAGGTATATCACTCCAATAATGTCGTGCTGTATTTTGAGGCTCCGATCGGATCGATTGGAAAAGCTAGTGAATATTGCGAAGAACTTGCCCGAAGCGGATACAGCATTGGCCTTGGAAGGATTTACAACAACCGGCAGGATATCAACGTGTCCTATCGTGAGGCGCTTGTTGCCTGCGAGGCGCTGTTATTCAGCGGAAACAACGGTGTCAAACATATTGATGAACTTGAGGTTTTGGAGTCGGAAGATCCGAGCTGGAGTGACTGCGCAAAAAAACTGAAGGAAATAAATGCTACAAAAGGAATGAAAGCGGTGGATGAGCAGCTTTCACAAATCTTTTGTTCCACGCTTTATCGCCTTTCTAAGAGCGACGGGATACAGGTGATGGGGCATTTAGCGACGCTTAAGGCAGGCGCGGCAGGTATGCTTGAAGCTATTCTGGAGGATAAGGTGGATAATCTTAATCTTTCTGGGATTTATGCTGCGCAGGATTCCTATGCTGTATATCTTGCATGCAGGGAAATGCTGAATCAGCAGTCCGAGGAATTGCGGGCGCGCGGTGACCATAAAAATATCGTCATGGAGCGTGCAAAAGCATATATCAATGATCATTTTGCGGAACAGATCACGTTGAATAATGTTGCGCAGGCGGTGTTCGTCAATCCGAGTTATCTTTCCAGATTGTTTTCCGAGAGTGAAAATTGCGTATTTACAGAATATGTCACGAATCTGCGCATCAATATGGCGAAAGAACTTCTTCGCGAAAATATGAATCTGAAAATTTACGAGGTGGCGGAAAACGTAGGATATAATAGCCCGAAGTATTTCATTAAGGTTTTTAAGGAAAAGGTAGGGATCACACCTGCGGATTATCGCAGCAAGCATTTTTTCGATTTGAAGCTTTGATTTAAGTGTTCCCGAATAGGCTTTGCTCTTTTTGAAAGCATCCGCATTAGATATCCCATTGATAGCGGATGGATTGCAGGAAATTGAAAACAACAGATCGGGAGATAGTAAAATGGAAATATTGAGAAAAAAGGAATTAAAAACCAAGACTCTTCTCGGAAGAATTATCACAGATGTTGTGGGAGATAATTCGCCGATCCCCAGTGAGGAGATGACAGTCGGCTTTGCCAAATATTGCGCAGAAGCGGGTCCGATGATACCGCATCACCATGCGGAAGAATCAATTTATGTGATGCAGGCTGACCGTGCGTGGGTACTCTATGGCCCTGAGCAGAACGAGCTTCCCAATAGGGTTGATCTTGAAGCGGGAATGATTCTCCATTTTCCTGCAGGCGAATGGCACGTTTTTCAGTATGAAGAAGGCGGTTCGCTGGAGATCATTTATCTCTATGGAAAATCCAAAGATATTCCTTGTGTAAACAATCAGTAGCAAATAATTTGGAACGAAAAAACAGGGGCAAGCATATTGCTTATCCCTGTTTTTGTGTGCAATTTAAAATTGATTGTTTGTAAAATCCCCATAAATCACAAAACCGAACCCATTTCCTATTGGTATCGGGTTCGGATAATTCTGTGTTGGTGACCCGTCGGGGATACTCTGCGCTCTCGTATTTTCAGACCGCCCTCGGCGGTTGCTGAAAATCCATCGTGCTCGAGCTCCGCAGGTCGATTTGATTCTCAAATCGCCTGCTCCGACGCAATTTGCCTGCAGCAAAGTTCGTATCTCTCTGGAATGACCAACAAAAAAGACATCAGCTCGGATGTCTCTTTTGTTGGCAAGTGCTACCCTTTTAGATGCAGGCTCAAAAAAGCCTAAAATTGACCTCCGAAAAGGTTTATTTGTCTTTCTTTGTCGAAAAATTTCTTCTTTCGTCGAATGACTTTACAAGGGCGTTTTATCTCGCTTAAATAGACATATAGACTATATTGAACGAGAGGAACACACATGAATAAACACTTTATATCCGACGAATTATATAACGAGCTTCTTAGCTTGCCGGATAATATTCTTACAGATACTGCCACAATGTTGACAAATCAGTGGTTGGATAATCCGTTTAATGGGAACGCTCTTATGGGAATGCTTATTGCAGCCGAAGCAATTTTTGAACGAGGATTAGAGTTCCCAGAGCCTTCTTTCAACGAAAAAACCTGCAAAGCACTTGAGATATTGAAAGAGATCTGCGAAAGCAACGGTATTTTTTTTGGTGATAATGCAGGCTATTCGTCTTAAAATTTAGGGTATATAGCTTCTAAAAACAAAGCTTTCTCTTAGGTACAATTTATCTAAGAGGAGGTATGCTATATGCCCCAAAAGAGAAAGACTCCGCTGCCGTTTCCTCGGTCTGGCGAATGCATCCGTTACTATCGTGAGCTTCGTGGTTTTACGCAAGAGGAACTGGCAGACAAAATCAACATTTCATCAAGTTACTTAGGTTATATTGAACGAGGCAGACAGATGGCATCTATCGCCAATCTTTACAAACTGTCACTGGCGCTTGCTGTACCTATCGAGGAACTTTTGGATCCTTCTTTACGAAAGGAAGAAACCGGAAG
>JAZRGP010000153.1:0-3728 GCA_045644225.1 Christensenellaceae bacterium
CATGGGACGTCGCAATGAAGCTCTGATGAAAGGAAAATTCGATTTATGATGCAGTTAACCGATAAGCAGCAGCAGATCCTCGACGGCGCTCAGGGCGAAACCATGGCTAAGGTCATGAAGAGCCTTGTAATGTTCGGCGAAGCATTCGAAGCTGAAAAGATGGTCCCCGTGACCAACAAAAATAACCACCTTGTAACATCCTTCGGTCTCAAGATGCTCGGACCGGTCTTCGAGCTCATGAAGCAGCTGATCGATGCAGGCGCTGTCTCTCAGCAGCAATTCTCTATGGACCCTCGTCCGCTTGACCCGAATGTCCCCGCGAACTTCCTGCAGAAGCTCATCTTCAATAAATTCATGTATTCCAAGCAGGATTTCTATGAAGATCAGCTCGAGAAGCTCGGTTTGATGGAAAAGGACGCATTCTCCTGCGCATGCTATCTCGATCAGGTCGGCAACAAGCCCAATAAGGGCGAGGTCCTCAGCTGGTCGGAATCTTCCGCAGTTGTTTACGCAAACTCCGTCCTCGGCGCTCGCTGCAACAGAAACTCCGGTATCATGGACCTCATGGGCTCCATCGTCGGCTACGTCCCCTACTTCGGTCTGCTGACAGACGAAGGCAGAAAGGCAACTTGGGTAGTCAAAGTTCAGACGACAAAGAAGCCCGAAGCGCAGCTCCTCGGCTCCGCGATCGGCATGAAGGTCATGGAAGACGTTCCCTATATCGTCGGTCTCAATGAATGGCTGGGAACAGAGCTTGACGAAGCTGCCTGCACCTACCTCAAGGACTTCGGCGCTGCGACAGCTTCCAACGGCGCAGTCGGTCTCTATCACGTCGCAAACCTCACTCCCGAAGCAAAGGAACAGGGTGAAAGCCTGATCGTCGAGGGTGCGAAGGAATATATCATCGACGATGCCGAGCTTGAACGCGTTCAGGCAAACTATCCGATGATCTGGAAAAACCCCAATGCAAAGCCCAAACTCTGCTTCATGGGCTGCCCGCATATGAGCCTTCAGCAGCTCAAGGACTGGACAGACAAGGTCGAAGCCGCTCTTAAGGAATCTGGCAACAAGAAGGTCGTTATCCCGACTGTCTTCACATCCGCTCCCGCAGTCCTCAAGGAATTCGAGAAAACACCTTATGCTGCTCGCCTCAAGGCAACGGGCGTCATCACTTCCTATATCTGCCCGCTGATGTATATGAACAACCCGCTCTGCGCGAAGATGCCCGTTATCACATCTTCCAACAAGCTCCGTACATATACAACAGCACGTTATTACACAGACGATCAGATCCTCGAACAGATCACAAAGGGAGGAAAATAAGCCATGAGAAAATTCAAAGGACGCACCGTTACTCCCGGAACACTGACTGCCGAAGCAGTTGTAACAAAGAACGGTTTCAATACCCTCGCATCTCTGCAGAAGGCTCTGCAGTTCGGCGATAAGAAGGCAACCTGCGGCGACCAGAACAACCCCGATCTCTACGGCAAGGAACTCGCAGGCAAGGCAGTATGCCTGCCGCAGACCATCGGCTCCACAACAGGCGGCCTCGTTATCTACTGTGCATGCGCAATGAAGCGTCAGCCCGCTTGCATGCTCTTCGCGAATCACGTTGACTCTCTCGCTGCTTCGGGCGCTGTCCTCGCAAGCGTATGGCTCGATGACGTGAATATGCCCGTAGTCGACTGCCTCGGCGACGAATTCCTCGATTACGTCAAGGACGGTATGCAGATCACGATCGAAGCTGACGGCACGGTCATCGTAGACTAACAGATAACAATAAAAGAGACGATCTTCATTATGAAGACCGTCTTTTTTTGTTAAATGCCGAGAATGTCGCGTACTGTCTCAGCCTGCTTTTCCGTCAGCGAGCGGTTGCGTACCAAGCCTTCGACGTACATATTCGCCTGATATGCAGGCAGATCTTCTGCATTGATGCCGTATATCGAGGCATTGTACGCAGCGGAATAAGTATCCGTCGGCATATTCAGTCTCTGCTGCGCTCCTTCGAGTGCATTTTTGACCTTTTCGGGAAGCTTCTTACCACCGCCGGAACCGCCCGAGCCGCCCGACTTCTTGAGTTTCTGCTCTACCGCAAAGCTCATCGTTCCGATCGGCATGCCAAGGGCATCCGCAACTGCCTGCGTCATGATCCTGCCGAATACGCTTACTTCATTGAGCGCATTCTCAACAGCTGTCTGCTGCTTCTCAAACTCAAACTGATCCATTTGCAGCTTCTGCTCCGCGATCTTCCCTGCATATTCACCGATGATCGCTGCGAGCGCCTGATCGTTCTCATATCCCGCATTGCGGATCTGCTGCTCGAGGTCATGCTCTGCGCTTAGCTGCTCCGCATTCAGCAGATTGATATTCTGCCGCAGATTGTTATCCTGCGCGATGCGCGATGTCTCGGATACGCCGCTCTTTGCCTCTTCCTGCAGGTTCCCCGCAAGCCCGAGCGCCGCCAGCGCCTCATTCGTTCGCACCGCAGACAGTTTCGCATTCTGATATGCAGTGCTTCTCGCATCGTCATATTGCGTTTCGATCTTCGGCAGCTCTGCATTGAGCCCTTCAACTCTGCTGAGATAAGAGGCATTCTGCGCGTTCAAGAGTGCTTCTGCCGCGGTTTCATAGAGCGATGAATAGTCCGTTCCCTGAGTGATGTTTCTCAGCTTGTTTTTATACTGTTCGATCAGCGCATTATAATCCGTCATTGACCGCCGCCTCCTTCCCGATCATCTGCTGCGATGTCATTCTCTGCTTCTTTTTCGCATCTTCCACGATCTTTGCATGGTTCGGAACAAGATGCGCAGGAATGCTCTCCAGATATACAACAGGATCGATCAGTCCGCTCTGATAGAGATTATCCAGCGTCGATGTAGACGTGATCTCGTTCCAGTATGCCGCAGAGCCGATATCCACTTTCATGCGGATGACATAATCTCTGATCACAGAAAAATCAAACAGGATCTCCTGCTCCTCGCCGTTATCATCCGTCGCAAGAACGGTTCTGATGCCGAAGCAGCTTCGCATCATATCGATACAGATGCGTACAAAACTCTCTGTAAAGGAGTAATATTCCTGCTTAACGAGTCCCAGCGGAACAGCCGTCGCATTCTGTACCGCAATGATAGCAGACGTATTGTTCGGCGAAACATTACCAAGCGCAGCGTCCGATGCACCCATGAGGTCTCTTGTCGTCGCGAGGAATTTACTCATATATTCACTGACCTGAGAGCTCATCATGGTGTTGTGATTATCACGGTAGATGATATCGCTCGGATCACCCTGAACAGCGATGGGCTTGATGCCGCCGATCCAGCGCTTGAGCTTATGCTCGTTGTAAAAGATCCTCGGGAATGCCTGCTGCCTGATGAACTGCTGCGCCATTGCCGCCATCTTGTTGATCGCGATCTGGTTCGGGATCAACCCTTCGATCACGGATACACCGTGATAGCTGTCCTTGACGCTGTCCCAGTTCATGTAACAGATCGGATAAACGCTGAGCCCCGTATCCGTCTCTTCCGCTACGGTGACCTCCCTCGTCGTCTTCGTGAAATGCACTTTGCCGTCTTTCTTATAATATTTGATCAGCACAGTTACTTTTCCGTCGGGTTGAGATGTCTCCGTATTCCCATATCGGTATTCAGGCATGTCTGCTTCCAGTGCTTCTGCTTCTCTCTTTTTGCCCTGCCCAATCAGTTCCTCTCGCACGTCAGAAAGCTGCC
>JAZRGP010000154.1:0-2641 GCA_045644225.1 Christensenellaceae bacterium
CATGGATCAGATCGAAATATTATATTAAATAGTAAGAAAGTGGAGGAATGCATGAACAGTCTGAAAAAAATCTTCGGAAACAAGAAGGTCGTGTCGCTCTGCCTTGCGCTTATCATGATCGCGGCGGTAGGCATCGTGAACTACAAGCTCACGAACGGAACGACCGCAGGCAAGCGCGAAGCGAAAGAGGTTTCCGCAGATGCGGAAGCGGTGGTAGACGTTTTCTCGCAATACAGAAATGAACGCACGAGTCAGCGGGCAGAGGAGATCAGCTATATCGACTCCGTGATCTCGGGAGACGCGGCGGATGCGCAGACGCGGACAGAGGCAGAGGCGCGCAAGCTCGAGCTCGTCAACTGCATGGAGACAGAGCTCACGACAGAGGGTCTCATCAGCACAAAAATGATGGTGGATGCGGTCGTGACGGTGAAGCAGGGTGCAGTGAATGTCGTCGTAAACAAGCAGACCCTCTCGGATGAAGAGGTCGCGCAGATCGCGGAGATCGTCAAGGCGCAGACGGGCGAAGCCGCACAGAATATCAAGATCATGCCGCAGAGCACAGCGGAATAAGAATCAAAAAAGATTCGCGGTTTACTTGTGTGGAAAAGTATGTTAAGATAAAGCATATCATTTTTACAGAGGAAAATTATGCGAATCTTTGTTATTGGCGGGATCAATATGGACATTTGCGGTATTCCGGGTACCCAGCTGCGCCAGAATGATTCAAATCCCGGAAGAATTACGCTGAATCCGGGCGGACTCAGCAGAAATGTAGCGGAGAATCTCGTGCACCTCGGTGCAGAGGTTGAGTTGGTGACGGTTTTCGGCAGCGATGCTTTTGCGAAGGAGCTTGAGCAGAACTGCATCGAATGCGGCATCGGTATAAAATATGCGGTCCATACCGAGGGGAGAAGCTGCCTGCATGTTGCAGTGCGTGCGGATGACGGAAATGCCGTCGCGGTCGTCACGGATATGGATATTATGGAAGAGATCGACGTACCGTATCTCGAGAGCATCATCGATGAGATCAATGCTGCGGATGCCTGCATTATGGAGGCGAGCCTGAGCATCGAGTCCATCGAATATCTCGCGCAGAACGTGACTGTCCCGATCTTTGCGGACCCTGTCTCCACGACCAAGTCCGTCAAGCTTCGCGGTGTGCTGGATAAGCTCTATTGCATCAAGCCCAGCCGCGCGGAGGCAAGTGCGCTGACGGGGATCGATCTGCATGAAGACCGCAGCACATGGGTCGCGGCAGAGGTTCTCATTGAGCAGGGCGTTAAGCGTGTTTTCATTACGCTCGGCAACGAAGGTATCCTCTATGCGGATAAGATCGATGCAGGGCTTGCGCCTGCGGTGCGCGTGCATGCGGAAAACCGAATCGGTGCGGGCGACAGCGTCACGGCAGCGATCTGTTATGCGAGCGTCATGGGGATGTCACTGGAGGAATGCGCGGCATTTGCGAACAAAGCAGGCTGCATGACGATCCAGACAGAGGAGATCGTCAACAAAGAGATCGGAATCATCCTCGATCCCGATGCAGACCTCCACGAGATCAGCGAAATGGAAGATTTCCTCGCAGATCAGGAATTGAAGTAAAAACTGAGATCAAATAAAAAAACTCACTGTACCGTTCAGTGAGTTTTTTTACTGAGAGCCGGGGAACGGAGTCGGTTTCGCTGCTCCCCGGCTTCAGGAAAGAAGAGAGGTTGATGAAACAAAACAAGCATTTTTCAGATGGTGCAGCGCTCCGTATGAGATCAAAACGGGTATGATGGATTTGGGATAAAAGGAGGGAGTTCCGCCATAGCCCGCTTGACTTGTAAAGGATTTTATTGAGATCATCATATCGTGTCAATATGACGGTTGTGCGGTAAAAAAATGAAAGTCATGTGAAGAAAGCAGACGATTTGTAAATAAACTGAAAATAAGCCAAAAACGTGAAAATCGAGAAAAACGGAGCAAAACAGAGTATAATTGAGATAATTAACAATATTTTCAAATAAAGACGGAATTTTGGGGGTTGTAAATAACCCCGAATTTAATATAATAAAACATATGATTAGCACTCAGTAGCACAGAGTGCTAACAACTAAAACTAACGATGATTATAAAGTTCGTGATCCCGAAGAACTTTGCAATCAATATATGGAGGCATGAATATGAAAGTTAAACCCTTAGGCGACAGAGTTGTTATCAAGTCCATCGAAGAAGTAAAGACAACGGCAAGCGGCATCGTTCTTCCCGGCAGCGCAAAAGAAAAGCCCCAGATGGCTGAAGTCGTGGCAGTTGGCCCCGGCGGCATCGTTGAAGGCAAGGAAGTTGCAATGGTCGTAGCAGTCGGCGATAAAGTAATCTATTCCAAGTACGCTGGCACAGAAGTAAAGATGGATGGCGAAGAACTCATCATCGTTCGCCAGCAGGATATCCTCGCAATCGTAGAAGAGTAATCAGTTAAGGAGAAATAAATTATGGCAAAGCAGTTAAAGTTTGGTGAAGACGCAAGACGCGCTCTCGAAAGAGGCGTTAACCAGCTTGCAGATACAGTTAAGGTAACACTCGGACCCAAGGGCAGAAACGTCGTTCTCGATAAGAAGTTCGGCTCTCCGCTCATCACAAACGACGGCGTAACGATCGCAAA
>JAZRGP010000155.1:0-2432 GCA_045644225.1 Christensenellaceae bacterium
GACCGATGCAGTTATATGGGGCGTGCCGACGGTCGCGCTGATCATGTTTTGCGGGATATACCTGACGGTAAGGCTGAAAGGGATACAGTTCCGCAGGCTGAGATATGCTATGCGGTGCAGCCTGCGCGGTGAAAACGGAGGGAAAGGGGAGATGAGTGCGTTTGGGGCGCTCTGCACCTCTCTCGCCGCGACGATCGGCACGGGGAACATAATAGGGGTTGCGGGAGCGATCGCGTTAGGCGGCCCGGGAGCGCTTTTCTGGATGGTTGCGGCGGGGCTGGTCGGCATGGCGACGAAATATACGGAATCGCTGCTTGCGGTAAAGTACAGAAGCTTTGACAAAGACGGACATGCGCTTGGCGGTCCGTTTTACTATATTGAAAAAGGCATGGGAAGGCGCAAGCGGTGGCTCGCGAAGATATTTGCCCTGTGCGGTGCTTCGGCAGGGTTATTCGGCATCGGGACGGTCACGCAATCGGGCGGTATCGCGGATGCGGTGCAGTCATTTTTTGATCCGCGGCAGGAGCATGTGTTGTTTGCGGTCGGAGGGAAGAACATGACAGCTGCTGCAGTCGTGAGCGGACTGATCATCGGTGTGCTTTCGGCATGCGTGCTGATCGGCGGAGCAAGACGCATCGCAAAGGTATCGGAGGCGGTGATCCCGCTTGCGGGAGTGCTTTTTGTTGCGTTTAATCTGACTGCGATCCTGCTGAACTTAAAAGAAGTGCCGCGGGCGCTCGGAGAGATCTTGCGCGGAGCTTTTGGATGGGATGCCGCGGCAGGAGGGATGGCAGGAGCGATGATGAAGGCGATGCAGAAAGGTGTTGCACGCGGGATATTCTCCAACGAGGCGGGGATGGGAACTGCGCCGATTGCTGCGGCAGCCGCGAAGACGGATGATGCCGTAGGGCAGGGGCTCGTCATGATGATGGGCAGCTTTATCGATACGGTCGTGATGTGCACGATGACGGGGCTTGTGATCGTGATCGCGGGAATCGGTAAGGCGGAAATCGCGCAGGGAGGCGCGGCGATTACCTCAGCAGCCTTTGCGAAGTTGCTGCCCATATCTTCGCAGACGGCGGCATTTGTGATCATGATCTGTCTGGGGATATTTGCATTCACGACGATCATCGGATGGAATTATTATGCGGAGCGCTGCTTTGCGTATCTTGCTGACGGACGAAGCACCATGATGAAGATCTATCGTGCGGCATATGCGGCGGCAGTGTTTGCAGGACCGTATCTGACGGCGGGAACGGCATGGATGATCGCGGATATCTTCAACGGGCTGATGGTTCTGCCGAATATGATCGCGCTATTTGCGCTTTCGGGAACGGCTGCAGAGTTGACGATGGATCATTACGAAAAACAAAAAAGAACAGATTGACACAGTCTGGTCCTTTTTTTCATATTGCACAATAAGAAGAGAGGAAAAGGACAAATTGCCCGATACAATAATGAAGACGAACACACGCCCTGAGCGAGCATTGCAGTTGCGACCTTCATGAAGCCTGCGATGTTTGCGCCTGCAGCGAGGTTGCCGGGCATATCGTATTCTGCAGCAGCATCTGCACAGTTCTTATAGATATTGACCATGATCTCCTTGAGTCTTGCGTCAACTTCTTCGAAAGTCCAGGAAAGACGGATCGCGTTCTGGCTCATTTCAAGAGCGGAAGTTGCTACACCGCCTGCGTTCGCTGCCTTAGCAGGTCCGAAGAGCAGACCGTTCTCCTGATATACATGGATCGCACCGGGAGTGGAGGGCATGTTTGCACCTTCGCTGACTGCGTAGCAGCCGTTTGCAACGAGGAGCTTAGCGGATTCTTCGTCGATCTCGTTCTGTGTTGCACAGGGGAGAGCGATGTCGCACGGGATGCCCCAGTTGCCCTTGCAGCCTTCGTGATATTCTGCTTCGGGATGGTGGACGATGTATTCCTTGATGCGTTTGCGTTCAACTTCCTTGATCTGCTTGACGCAGTCAAGATCAACGCCGTTTTTATCGTAGATATAGCCTGCGGAGTCGGACATTGCAACGACCTTAGCGCCGAGTTCCATAGCCTTTTCCGTTGCGTAGATAGCAACGTTACCGGAACCGGATACGACGACTGTAGCGTCCTTGAAGCTCTTGCCGTTTGCCTTGAGCATTTCGTCTGTGAAATAGCACAGACCGAAGCCTGTAGCCTGTGTACGAGCGAGGGAGCCGCCGAATGCGAGACCCTTACCTGTGAGGACGCTCTTGTAGCTGCCCTTGATCCTTCTGTACTGACCGTACATATAGCCGATCTCTCTTGCACCGGTTCCGATATCACCTGCCGGAACGTCGGTGTCAGCACCGATATATTTGCAAAGTTCAGTCATAAAGCTCTGGCAGAAAGCCATAACTTCACGGTCGGATTTTCCTTTCGGGTCAAAATCAGAACCACCTTTTCCGC
>JAZRGP010000156.1:0-3857 GCA_045644225.1 Christensenellaceae bacterium
GTTTTCTCCGCGCGAGCTGATGATGAGGCTTAACGTTGTTATAACACGAAATCAGAAGAACGGCACACCGAAGGGACAGGCTATGGAATTCGGCGGACTGCGCATCGATAAGTCCGCACGCATCGTATACGTCGACGGAGAGAAGGTCGAGCTTTCACCGAAAGAATACGATCTGCTGCTTTATCTTGCGGAAAACATGGGTATCGCGCTCACGAGAGAACAGATCCTCAACAGTGTATGGGGATATGATTTCTTCGGCGATGACAGAACGCTGGATACGCACATCAAGCTTCTGCGCAGCAGACTTGGCGAATACAGAAGATATATCGTAACACTGAGAGGAGTCGGTTATCGCTTTGAAACGAACTGAACGGAATGTTCCGCTGAAGCGGGAAATATTCATTCATATAACCATCCTTATTCTGATTATTCTGTTGTTCCTCTGGATCTTTCAGACGGTGTTTCTTGAGCGGTTTTACGATAGCATCGTTCGCACGCAGATGAGACAGTGTGCGGAAGCGGCGCTGGAAAGCGGAGAGGATGAGATCCCGAATGTCGTAAAACGCAATGAGATGTCGCTCGTTGTTTACGATGATGACGGATCGATCCTGATGAAAAACGACTATTTCAAGAACAACTTTCTGACGGACCTTCCCCCGCATGTATTTGACTTTATCAAGGAGACGACGGAAGCATACGGCGGTGAAAAATTCACCGTGATCAGCGAAGGATCGGATGAGCTGCATCAGCATGATCTGCCGCAGCACGTTCTGTATTCCCGAATCGAGGAAGACGGCAGGGTAGTGCTTGTTGAGGCTGTTGTATCGCCGATCAGCGGCACGGTACAGACGCTGCGTGTACAACTGACATGGGCAAGCATTATCTTTCTCTTTATCGGATTGATCTTTGCGCAGGTCGTGGCGAGAAGGATTTCGAGACCGCTCGTCAAGCTGAACCGATCCGCAAAGAAGCTTGCGGCAGGCGATTTCAATGCGGATTTCTCCGTAGAGGGCAGCAGGGAAGTATCCGAACTTGCAAAAACGCTGGACAGTGCGGCGCAGGAACTCTCACGCGTGGAAAAGCTGAGAAAAGAACTGATCGGCAACGTATCGCACGACTTAAGAACTCCGCTGACGATGATCACGGCATCTGCGGAAATGATGCGGGATCTGCCGGGAGAGCTGACGACAGAAAACCTGCAGACGATCATCGACGAGACGAACAGACTTACGGCGCTCGTAAACGATCTGCTGGATCTTTCGCGGATGCAGAACGGATCGCATAATCTTTCGAGAACGCGCTTCAGCATAACGCAGAGCATCTTCTCGCTGCTGAACCGCTTTAACGTACTGATCGAACGCGAAGGATATCAGATCGACTTTGATTACGATAAAGATACGGCGGTCATTGCCGATGAACAGAAGATCATGCAGGCGGCATATAACTTGATCAGCAATGCGGTAAACTTTACGGGAAAAGACAAGGCTGTACTGATCCGCCAGCGGATAAACGGAGATAAAGTCCGTATCGAGGTGATCGACACAGGCGACGGGATCCCGCAGGAACAGATCGGGTATATCTGGGAACGGTATTACCGCGCAACGAACAATGACCACAGCCGTGCAAAAATGGGCACGGGGATCGGGCTTTCGATCGTTAAGGAGGTCATGGAGCTGCACGGTGAGAAATACGGCGTGGAAAGCGAGCAGGGAAAGGGCAGTGTATTCTGGTTTGAACTGCAGGCGGACCGCAGATAAATGCAAACAATTTATAAACAACATAAATACAGCGGTTATTTTTGACAATACCGCTGTATTTTTCATTGAAAAAGAAAAGAATGTGCGATATAATATCAGTAATTATGTAGTTTTCACTATCTCAAGGAGGCTTCCAATGAAATTTTTCAAGGAATTTAAGGAATTTGCGATGCGCGGAAACGTCATTGATCTTGCAGTAGGCGTTGTTATTGGCGGTGCGTTTACAGCGATCGTCAATGCTCTCGTTACAAATGTCATCACTCCTCTGATCGGCATGCTTACAGGCGGTGTTGACCTGACGTCTCTTACAGCTACAGTCGGTTCCGCTGTTCTCGAATACGGTGTATTCCTGAATGCGATCCTTCAGTTCATCATTATCGCGTTCTTCCTCTTCCTGTTTGTCAAGATGATCAACAAGATGAAGAAAAAGCCCGAGCCTGCACCTGCACCCGCACCCAAGCGCGTCTGCCCCTTCTGCAAGATGGAGATCGCGGACGATGCAACAAGATGTCCGCACTGCACATCTGTGCTTGAATAATTGGAATATTTACAGATCATCGGGATTGTGTTATCATAAAGAATAAAAGTTTTGGAGCGGTTGAATGGGAAATCTGAATGCCATAGCAGAGTTTGGTACATCGAAAATAATATGTCTGATCGACTCTAAGGCATCCAAAAATCTCGATCTGCCGGGTACATCCTGCGTTCGATATGAAGGTATGCGCAAGGGAGCATGGATCAATGCGGAAACAGTCCTTGCGGGGCTGGAACTCGCCATTGAAACTGCTGAAAAACGCTCCTCCAGACAGATCCACAGCATTATCGTCGGTCTGCCTGCGGCTTGTGCGATCGTCGTGACGAAGGAAGTCACCATGAACGTTCCGAACGGGATGGTCTCCTCGGAACTGATCACACGCATGGCGGAACCGGCAAAGCTCAACGATCCAAAGCTCGTACTGACGGATGTGCGTCCGGTATATTTCCTGGATTCCGCAGGAGATCTTTACGTCGACCTGCCCATTGGGGTCCAGACATCGCGCATCACGGCGGTATTCAGCTATGTATATGCAAAGCGCAAGTTTGTAGACGATGTTACGGGTATGCTGGATAACATGCATATTTACGTAGAACGCTTCATCTACGAACCTTACGCGCAGGCGGTCAAGTTTATCCCCGAAAAGGAACGACTGAATGCGGCGATCCTTCTGGACGTCGGATATACAGAGACATCTGTTTCCGTTGTTTACAACGATGCTGTACTGGCGACAAGCCTCATCGGCGTTGGCGGACAGACTTTTGTAAACGACCTTATGACGGAGATGCATGTTTCCGCGGGGACTGCGGAACACTTGAAACGCAGCCACTCCTTCGGAATATCCGTTAACCGCGCAGGTACCGTCTATGCAAAGAATGAAGAAGGACGCATGGTTCCCTTCAATCAGGGCGAAGTAAGCGACGTCATGGAAGCAAGGATGTATTCCTTTGCGGATTCCGTGAAAAAGGCGATCGCATCCTTCGTGAAAAAGAAGATCATCTCCAGAAATACTTCGGTATATCTGAGCGGTGCGGGATTATCCATCCGCGGTGCAGAAGTATTTTTGCAGAATTGCCTCAATAAGCGCGTAACGACCTGCAAACCCAAGGTGCGTACGACGCTCGCTCCCGTTTATTACACGGCGCTCATGCTGCTCGATAATTCCCGGGATACAGTATATGATTTGTGCGGCGGTGTTTATCACGGTCAGATCAAGCATAAGATCGGAAAAATACTCCGTTAAAAAATATTAGAAATGAACCACTCAAAAGGGGGAAATCACATGCCTATGGATTTTGATATGCAGAATGTTAATTTTGCGAAGATAAAGGTCGTCGGCGTTGGCGGCGGCGGCAGCAATGCTGTTAACCGTATGGTGTCTTACGGCATTCAGGGTGTTGAGTTTATCGTTGTCAACACAGATAAGCAGGCACTTTACCTGAGCAATGCGCCTCATAAGATTCAGATCGGTGATAAGCTGACAAAGGGCCTCGGCTCCGGTGCTGTTCCGGAGATCGGCCGCAGAGCAGCTGAAGAAAGCCGCGAAGAACTCGAAGAAGCACTCA
>JAZRGP010000157.1:0-3901 GCA_045644225.1 Christensenellaceae bacterium
GGATCAATGCGATGGGGATCACGAGAAAGAGCACATACATGAAGAAGAAGCCGCGGACGACCGCGATCGCACCACCGATCGGTCTGTCAAAATGGCGCAGCTCAGGAAGCTCCAGAGAATAGCCTGCCGCATTGGTCAGCAGCATAAAAATGATATAAACGCAAATGAAAAGAACTGCAAAAGCAAGTATATTGACGATCGTATAATAAATCGTCGCATCGAAATACTCGCCGATCGTCGTCAGACCCTGCTCCTCAAACGCAAGATTCTTGAGATTTTCCAGAACGGATACGTTATACGGCGGAGCAAGCTTTGCATCTGTGACGATGTTGCTGAGCTCAACATGAGAGAAATTCGACACCGCCTGCTTCGCGAGCTCGTAGTTCCCTACCTTTTCCGCACCCTCGATATAGAAATGGATGGACTGGAAAAGCTTGGTATCGATGAACTTTTCGGAAACCATCGGATAGCAGAGGAAGGATATGATCCAGGAAAGGAACAGACCCGCGAGGTTCATGACCGACGGCAAAAACCCACGGTAGATGCCGTTCATCAGAAACAGCGCCAATATTCCCAAAACAATGATATCAATGAGATTCATAAGATTTCCTTTCAGCTGAGGTTCATGATATATACTTCATCCTCAGTATAAAGAAGAACTTCGTTGGCAGTGATCTTTTTGGTGGAGAGGATCTCGAAATCCATCTCCTGCTCTTCGATAAATTCACCCGTAAGCGCATAGATGCGGACGGAGTCTTTCAGGAAGCAGAATACATGAGAAGTGGACGCATGGATGGAGATCGCTTCTTCGGGCATCTGCAGGAAGGAGTCCATCTCGCCGTTGCTGTTCTTCGCAAGGATACGCATCGCGACCGCATTGGAGGCATTCTCGGTATTGCGCTGAACATAGAGCAGAGCATAATCGTTGCCCGAATATGCGGCATCGATGCACTTAAGACCGTAAACCAGCGTCGAGGAGCCCTTGTTGCCGAAGGTATCGTACTGCGTCAGGGAGTTCGTACCCGAGACATACATATCGGTATCGAAGAAGTAGATATCGCTGACGAGCTGGTCGCTGATCTCGACGGTGCCCGTAAGTGCATTCTGAGCAGGTGCGCTGAGGGAAATTCTCGAGATGGGTTCAACGCCCGTTGTATCCAGCGTCAGCATCCAGAGGTTGTCATTCTGCCCCGAAAGACCGAAATTCAGCGTATTGATATCCTCGTTCGTCGAGCGGTAGATCTCAGTACCCGTGATATCGAAAACACGGATATATTCCATATTTTCGGTATCCTGCAGCGTCGAGAGCAGAGCGATGGAGTTTTTGCCGCACTGCGCTTCATGGAATGTAAAGCCGGAGGCGGGGATATTAAAGAGAATGTTCTTCTCGGAATCCAGCACAGTAGCGAGGTGACCGTTATAGATGCAGATGAGGTTCTCGCTTGCCGCGATCTTGAGGTCCTCACCCTCGAATTTCGACTGCCACGCGACCTTGCCGTTGCGATCGACGGAAGTCAGCGTCTTTCCGGAGAAATAATAGAGATTCTCCGCAGTTGCGGTGATCTTAGCATCCTTCGGGATATCCACCTCTGTCAGCTTGGACTTCGGAGAGAAAGCATCCGTAAATAATGCAAGATATAATACAACAAGCACGACCGCCGCAACGACGATCGCAGCGATGCGGATAGCGATGCGCATGATAACATTCTTCTGGTGTTTTGTTTTTCTTAATTTTGGGATAGCTGCCATGATCCTATCCTCCTTATTTCAGTTTTCCAATATTCCGACAATTTTATTATACACACTTCCCTGCCGTTTGACTACGGGTCTCTTACGGATAGGTGTTAACTTTTTTAAAATTATTCTTCCCGAAAATGTTTCATGTGAAACAATTTGTTTGACAGACTCTTCCAATGAGAAAATGTTTCATGTGAAACAATTATAGAAATGACCGAGGAATGCCCCGGTCATGAAGATTTATTTTTTGGAAAGCACGGAGTAAAGCGCATCGAGCTGCTCCGCGGAGAAATATTCGATCACGATCTTACCGCGCTTAGCACTGCCATTGATGGAGACCTTCGCATCGAGAGCCGCACTCATTTGTGCTTCTGCAGATTTGATCTCTGCGGGCTTCTCTGCCTTTTCGGGTTTTTCCTTCTTCGGCATGGTGAGGCGCTTGACATAATCCTCTGCAGCACGAACGGAAAGATCATGCTCCATGATATGAGAAGCGGCTTCTGCGATCACGTTTGCATCCTTCAGCACGACGAGCGTTCTTGCGTGACCTGCGGAAAGCTCACCGCTCTCGACGTAGCTCTGCACCTTTGCGGGAAGAACGAGCAGACGGAGCGTATTCGCAACTGCACTTCGGGATCTGCCGATGCGCTTTGCAACTGCGTCCTGCGTAAAGCCGTGTTCCTGCATGAGAAGAGAGATCGCCTTCGCTTCTTCAACGGGATTCAGGTCTTCACGCTGGATGTTTTCGATGATGGAGAGCTCGAGGAGCTTGTCACCGTCGATATCCTTGATCACAGCGGGAACTGCCTTGAAACCAGCCATACGGGCTGCGCGGTATCTTCTTTCACCTGCGACGATGGTATATCTGCCGTCTTTTTCCGTTAAGATAAGCGGCTGGATGATGCCATGCTGTACGAGAGATTCGGAGAGTTCCTTCAGCTTGGATTCGTCGAAGGATTTACGAGCCTGATCTTTATTGACGTCGATCAGGTTGATATCGATCTCAGTCGGCATCCCCGGAACATTTTCGGGAAGCTTTTCTTCGAGTTCCTCGAAGGAACCCATCAGCGCATCAAGACCTCTGCCCAAACCGACTTTTTTCATGCTTTCTTACCTCCTGCGATCTCATCCGCTAATTTTCTGTAAGATACTGCCCCTGCGCACTTCGGATCGTATTTTGTGATCGGGATACCGAAGCTGGGAGCTTCCCCAAGGCGGACATTACGCGGGATAATGACCTGATGGACCTTTTCGGGGAAAAATCTGATAACTTCCTGCACGACCTGTGCAGAGAGATTGGTTCTGCCGTCATACATCGTCAGCACGACGCCCTCGATCTTAAGCTTGGGATTGATGCGCTTTTTGACGAGGTTGATGGTCTTGACGAGCTGCGAAAGACCTTCGAGTGCGTAGAATTCGCACTGGATCGGCACGAGTACTTCATCGCTCGCCGCGAGGGCATTCAGCGTGATCAGCCCAAGGGACGGCGGGGAGTCGATGATGATATAGTCATAGAGGTCGCGGATCTCATCGATGGCGATCTTCAGCATGCGTTCGCGGTTGGGGATGTTGACGAGCTCGACCTCCGCTGCGGCAAGGTCCATGCTGGAGGGAAGAACGAAAAGGTTCTCGTATTCCGTCGGGATGACCGCTTCGCTCGCGGGGACTGTCCCCAGAAGCACCTGATATACCGATGCTTCAACAGCGGATTTATCGATGCCGAGGCCGCTCGATGCATTACCCTGAGGATCTTCATCGATCATCAGTACGCGAAATCCCTTTTCCGCAAGGCATGTGCTTAAGTTGATGGCTGTAGTCGTCTTGCCGACGCCGCCTTTCTGATTCGCGATTACGATGGTTCTGCTCAAGGTTCCGAGCCCTCCTCTTTGATATTTAAAGGTACTTATATATAATATCAATCATTGGGCATAAATTCAATAGGTTTTGTCTCCATTTTTCGCTCCCGCGGGGCTTAAACCTTTTTTGTAAAAAAGGTTTAAGAATCGAAAAAACTTTTATACAACAACTGCTGACACAGTTGTTTAAAGATAAGATAAATGTAGGGGCGAACTGCATTCCGCTCGGTCAATCTCTTTTTGTCTCCGACGGCGTTAACCTTTTTTGTAAAAAAAGTTTAAAAATCCAAAAAACTTTTATTCCACAA
>JAZRGP010000158.1:0-3534 GCA_045644225.1 Christensenellaceae bacterium
TGTTTACAGTGATGCGCTGGTGTTCTGTCTGTCGGAGAAGGGGATCCTCTATGCCGTAGACGCACGTGACCTCGCTCCTGCTTACAGCGGTCTGTGGGGCAAAGGCATTCGTCTGGCAGGGAATTTCTTTCGGGGAATTTCGCAGACGGGAGAGATCCTGCGGAAGATCATGGAAGAAAATATGATCGAAAACGATGTGCTCTCGGGTAAATTTAAAAAATATGCCGTAAGGATCGACAAAGTAACCGAGCTGAAATGCGTATCGGGCAGAAAATACATTAGGTGCGATGCCGCACGGAACGGTGCTCGTCTCAGAATGCGGTATGATATCACCAACCAATCCGAAGAGCTGATCGGGCTGCTCAGTGAACGCAGTGCGCTTGGCATGGATACCGAAACAAAAAGTTATGCAAAACAGATCTTGATAAGCAGCTTGCTGATGATTCTGGTGCTTGCGCTTTGCGTGCTCAGCTATCCGACGATCGCGATCCTGCCGGCAAAGATCTATAGCCTGTGCTTATGTGCGCTGGCGATCCCGCTGATCCTGCTGCTTACGTTTATCGTTAAAAGAAGACGCGGCGAATAAAATGATATAAGGATTTTTTGGACCTCCCGGTATTTATATCGGGAGGTTCTTTTTAAAAACTGTGGATTTCCGACGGATTGCATTGTATAATATGATTCGGCAAAAAAAGAATAAGGAGCAACTAAGGAATGTATATTGCATCTCAGATCTGTGCGTTTATCGCGATCGCGCTGATCGTTTACAGTTCTGCAAAGAAAGTCAGCAGAAAGGCTCTGCTGGTCTATAATATCCTCGTCAATGTGTTCAATGCGGCGCATTACCTGCTGCTGCAGGCATACAGCGGCGCGGTATGCTGCGTGATCTTCGCGATCATGCTGCTGGTGTTCTATTTCAAGGGAAAGACGAAGTTCCTCTCGAGCATCGTGCTGCCCGTGATCTTCGGCATTGCTTTTGTCGTGTTCGGGCTGGTAACGTACCAGAACTGGATCTCCATCATCCCCATCGTGGGTCACCTGCTGCTCGTCATCGCATTCTGGATGGACGAGGAGATCGTGATCAAGCGCTTCTGCGTGGTCGTTGCGCTGATGTGGGTCGTCTATAACGGACTTCTGTGGTCTGTCGTAAATTTCTGCGGGCAGGTGGTATGCTTTATTTCGTATACGACCTATGTCGTCCGCTGGCATCGCAGAGCAGCCCGCGAGAAAGAATTGCAGCAGGATACGGATGCTGAGGGCTTGTCTCAGTAAGCAAACACTGATAAAATAATAAAAAACCGATAAGGAGATATTTTCATGGAAAAATTCGTATATTCCATTCCCACAAAAATTTACTTCGGCAAGGGACAGATCGTCCGCCTGAAGGAACTCGCAAACTACGGCAGCAAGGTCCTGCTCGTTTACGGCGGCGGCAGCATCAAGAAGCTCGGCATCTATGACGCGGCGATGGAGATCATGAAAGAGAACAACATCGCAGTATATGAGCTCGCAGGTGTAGAACCCAACCCCCGTATCGAATCCGTCCGCGCAGGCGTAGAGATCTGCAAGCAGAACGGCATCGACATGGTCCTCGCGATCGGCGGCGGCAGCACGATCGACTGTGCGAAGATCGTTGCGGCAGGCGCATGCGCTGAAGAAGACGCATGGGAACTCGTCTGCAATCCCAAGATGATGCGCAAGGCTCTGCCCATCTTCACGGTTCTCACACTCGCTGCAACAGGCTCCGAAATGGACCATTTTGCAGTTATTTCCAACCTCGAAACAAACGATAAGATCGGCACAGGTGCGCAGTGTCTGCGTCCCGTAATGAGCGTGCTCGACCCGACATATACCTACAGCGTTTCCGCGAAGCAGACTTCCGCAGGCACGGCAGATATCATCAGCCACACGCTGGAAAGCTACTTCACAAACAAGACCAATGCAGAGGTGCAGGCACGTTTTGCGGAAGGTCTCCTCAAGACCTGCTTCAAGAACGGTCCCATCGCACTTGCGGAACCCGATAACTATGACGCAAGAGCAAACCTCATGTGGGCATCCAGCATGGCGATCAACGGTCTGATCTCCAACGGTGCTGAGGTATCCTGGTGTGTACATCCCATGGAACACGAGCTCAGCGCATTCTATGACATCACACACGGTGAAGGTCTCGCGATCCTCACGCCCCACTGGATGGACTTTGCCCTCAGAGAAGAAACAGCTCCCAAGTTTGCGGAATACGGCGTAAACGTATGGGGTCTCGATAAGAACGAGGACGACATGACGATCGCAAAGAAGGCGATCCGGTGCACGAGAGATTTCTTCAAGTCCATGAACCTGCCCACGACACTCCGTGAAGTCGGCATCGACGAAGCGAACTTCGAGATCATGGCAGAGAAGGCGGCAAAGGGCTGCAAATACAGCTATATCCCGCTGACAAAGGAAGATGTTCTCAGCATCTTCAAGGCTGCTCTCTAAAAAAATCCACAGCACGAAAGTTTTGCGCTTTCGTGCTATTTTTTTGTGGAAAATTCTGTCGGAATACGATAGAATGGAAATACGAAATCAAACGAAATTTATATACGGAAGGAAAAACAGATGATCAATCATTTCTGCAAAAAACCTTTATGGGAAGCTTCCCGCACTCTGGCGGCAGTCGCAATGGGCAGAGTTCCCGCTGATGTTGTGATCCGCGGAGGCAAGCTGATCAATGTATGCACGGCGGAGATCCAGGAGGGTCTGGATATCGCGATCGCGGAGGGACGTATCGCGCTCGTCGGTGATGCATCGCACTGCATCGGTGAAAACACAAAAGTGATCGATGCGAAAGGACAGTATATTTCTCCCGGTTTCCTGGACGGTCATATCCATATCGAATCCTCTATGCTGAGCGTAAGAGAATACGGCAAAGCGACGATCATCCACGGTACGACGGGTATCTACCCCGATCCGCACGAGATCTGCAACGTCCTCGGTATGGAGGGTGTAAAGTGCATGATCGAGGATTCCAAGACCACTCCGCTGAAGTGTATGTTCGTAATGCCGTCCTGCGTGCCTGCTGTTCCCGGTTTTGAGGATACAGGCAGCTTTGTCGGCCCCGAGCAGGTCGCGGAGGCGATGAAGTGGAATGAAATGGTCGGTCTCGGCGAGATGATGAACTTCCCCGGTATTCTTTACTGCGGCGACCACGCGCAGGATATCGTCGGCGAAACGCTCAAAGCCGGCAAGATCGCAACGGGCCATTATTCTCTCCCCGAAACAGGATCGGGTCTCAATGGCTATATCGCGAGCGGCATGAGATGCTGCCACGAATCCACGAGATGGGAAGACGCACTCGAAAAGATGCGCCGCGGTATGTATGCGCAGTTCAGGGAAGGCAGTGCATGGCATGACCTGCAGGAAGTTGCAAAGGCGATCACAGAGCGCAAGGTGGATTCCCGCTATGCGTGCCTGATCTCGGATGATACGCATCCGCATACGCTGATCTCCAAGGGTCACCTCGACTATATCGTCAAGAGAGCGATCGAGGAAGGTATC
>JAZRGP010000159.1:0-4871 GCA_045644225.1 Christensenellaceae bacterium
AGAACGACATGGCTACGATCCGACTTTGCAACGTGCGGGTTAAGCGCTCTGCCGCACTTTGTTACGATATAAAAATGCTTGGGATATTTTTTGATAAACTTGCCGATCGCAAGTTCGCTGTTTCCGTCGTTATAAATATCCGCAGTATCGATCATGTTGATGCCGCAGTCATATGCGGATTCCAGGATCTTCATAGCTTCCGCTTCGTTGAAGGGATCGCCCCATACTGTGCCGAGCTGCCATGTTCCGAGACCGATCTCTGTGATCATGTGGTTTGTTTTGCCGAACATTCTCTGATTCATTCCATATTCCTCCTGTATTCTGCTGAGGTGTGATGAGATCATTATACCATAAAGGAGCATGCTTTGAAATCCCGATTTTTATCGGATTTTTAAAACTACTGTGTTTTTTTGCATTTCTGTGATATAATACAATTTAGTTATGAATGAATCTGAATGTTTTCAGTAAAAAGGAGATAGTATCATGAATGCAAGAGAAGCAGTAAGCCTTGCGCTTAAGCACAAAACAATCGTTCCCGCGTTTAACATCCCTTATCTGCCCATGGTTGAACCCGTCGTTCAGGCGATCGTCGACGAAAATTCTGTCGCTATGGTTCAGGTAGCACGTCTGGAATGGGAAAAGTTTGAATCCGAAAGCCCCGAGGCTGTTGCTAAGGAATACTTCAAGTTTGCAAAGGAAGGCTATACACTTCTGCATCTCGACCATGTCCCCGCGATCGACGAAGACAACAAGAAGGTCGACTTCCTGCCGCTCCTGAAGCGCGCGCTGGATGCAGGCTATCAGTCCGTCATGGTCGACGGTTCCCGTCTGCCCCTCGCTGAGAACATCGCAGTTTCCGCAGAAGCAGCTAAGCTCGCTGCAGGCTACGGCTCCGCAGTTGAGGCTGAGCTCGGCGCGGTATCCGGCCACGAAGGCAGCGGCATCGGCATGAACTATGAAGAACTCTTCACAACAAAGAAGGGCTTCACGAAGGTCGAAGAAGCAGCGATCTTCGCAAAGGAATCCGGCTGTGACTGGCTGAGCGTTGCTGCAGGCAGCTTCCACGGTGCGATCGCAGCAAGCACAAAGCACCTCAAGAAGCCCGAAGCTCGCCTTGATATCGAGCACATCGCAGCACTCTTCGAGGCAACAGGCAATATGCCCCTCGTTCTCCACGGCGGCAGCGGCATCAAGCAGGAATACATCCTCCGCGCGATCGCAAACGGTACTGCAAAGATCAACGTTGCTACAGAGATCCGTCAGCCGTACGAATTCGCTCTGGAAGAAAAGCCCGGCGATATCGCATATGCTCAGCAGAAGGTCTACGAGCGCACAAGATGGGTCATGCATGACTTCCTGCGCATCACAAACAACCACGATCTGCTGAAATAATCAAAAAAATCAATATCCCTGCTGCGCTTGTCTTCGGCAGGCGCAGTTTTCCATTTTTATACGGAGGAATCATATGAAGCAGGCAGTAATGTACGGCGGCGGCAATATCGGCAGAGGCTTTATCGGTGCGCTGATGAGTGCATCGGATTTTGAAGTTACTTTTATCGACGTTGCGGAACCCGTCATCAATGCTTTGAACGAAAAGAACTGCTATCCCGTGCGCATCATCGCAGGCGATACGCATAAAGACGTTATCGTAGAAAATGTAAAAGCAGTCAACGGCAATGACACCGAGGCAGCTGCTCAGGCGATCGCCGATGCAGACATCATGGCAACAGCTGTCGGCGCACGCATCCTGCCCTATATCGTCCCGAACCTCGTCGCAGGCATTCGCAAGCGCTGGGCTCAGGGCGGCGCACCCTTGAATATCATCATCTGCGAAAACCTCATGGACGCAAACAAGATCCTCGAAGGCATGCTGAAAGAGCATCTCACCGAGGAAGAGCAGGCAAAGTTCGATGAAACCGTCGGTCTCGTCGAGGCATCCATCGGCAGAATGGTGCCTGTACAGACCGAAGAAATGAAGGACGGCGATCCGATGCGCGTGTGCGTCGAGGAATACGGCTATCTGCCCGTTGATAAAGAAGCCTTCAAGGGCGATATCCCCGCGCTTAAAAACATGGTCCCCTTCGAACCTTTTGATTTCTATATCAAGCGCAAGCTCTATATCCACAACATGGGCCACGCAGTCTGCGCATATCTCGGCGATATCCTCGGTCTCGCATATATCTGGGAATCCATCGACAATGCCGACGTCCGCATCCTCGTGCAGAATGCGATGCTGGAAAGCGCAATGGCTCTCGCGGGGAAATACGGCATTGCACTCGCAGAGATCCAGCTCCATATCACGGACCTTCTCTACCGCTTCACAAATGCCGCACTCAAGGATACCTGCCAGCGCGTCGGCGGTGACCCCGCACGCAAGCTGAGCCCCGAGGACCGTCTCATCGGCTCCGCAAAGCTCGCTCTCGCAGAAGGCATCTGCCCCGCATATATCGCGGCAGGCGCAGCAGCAGGCGTATGCAGATATATCGCAGAAAACGGCGGTTCCGCGGAATCCGTGCTTACGGATGTCGCAAAACTCGCTGCAGATGAGCCGCTTTATCAGCTTATCCTCGGCTTCTATCAGATGCTGAAAGACGGCTGCACGATCGCAGAACTCCGCAGAGCAGCAGATGAAAAGAAACACGAAGGACTCAATAACGTAATCTGAGAATATAAAAAAGATCCGCTAAAAACGGATCTTTTTTTGTGCTTATTTTTCTGCGATGACGATCGGCTGATAAAATCCCGTTTCTTCGGGGAATTTCCACTCTGCCCTGCGGAATCCCGCAGAAAGCAGCAGCCTTGTCAGGTCCTCTCTGCGGACCGCTCTGTATGCGCATTCAAATTTGTTGATCTGCAGGTCGTCTTCGTCGTCGATGATATACTGGATCAGCTTATAGCAGTCTCCTTCCCAGCTCCATGTCTGGAAGGATACTCTCTGCCCATTCTCTGTCTTATGGATATACGGCGGAGAATACGGCGGCTTATCCGCAAGCAGCGCATCATAATCCCGAATGCTCGCGACGAATATCCCGCCTTCCGCGGTTTGTTCTGCGATGCTCTCTACAGCGGTCTGCAGCGCCTGCTCCGTGAGCATATGCGGCAAAGCATTGTCCATCGCGATCACGATGTCAAACTGTTCGGAAAAGGTTTCCGACAATGCACAGAAATCCGCATGCTCGAAGCGGATCGTTACAGCTTCCTTCTCTGCGCGCGCTTTCGCCTCCGCAAGCTCTCCGTCGCTGATGTCCGAGCCCGTAACGCAGTATCCCCGCGCAGCCAGTCCGATCGCCTGCGTTCCGATGCCGCAGGCACAGTCAAGAATACGGGCATTTTCATCAAATCCGCATTTGCAAAAGATCCTGCTCAGGATCTCCGCCTGCTCCTGCGTTGTCGCCCGCCAGTCCTGAAAAAGCTTATCATATTGGGATGCAAGATTATCATAAAAAGTCTGTACGATATCCATAATAATATCTCCCGCTCTTTAACTTCTCTTCGCACGTTCCAGTGCCTCAATACCGCTGACGGAAACCTCCTCCGTCACGACGGGGCTGGTCAGCAGACCTTTCTCAAGGCATTCCGCAACGTGCCGCACTTCGTAAACAAGTTCATGCTCGCAGGGATATTCGATCGTTTCGGGGTCTTTTCCCTCGATCTTGACGATCGCCTTGCGTGCCTTCCAGTATTCGGGAATATCGATGCTGCCTTTGGTTCCGATGATGTGCGCAGTGTTGTCCATCGTTATCATGGTGCTGTTCGCGATTTTGAATTTTACGCCGCACTCGGTTTCTCCCGAAAGGAAATATTGCTTCTCCGCACCGTTCGGCAGTCTGTTGAATTCGCCGCCGATCTCCTTGATCTTTCCGAAAAGCCACTCCAAAAGCTGTACTGCATAGATCCCGCTGGAGAGCAGCGTTCCGCCGCCTGCCTCTGCATCAAACATCCATGTATTATACGTCGCAGGGAAAGAGTGACTGAGCGCCACCTCGCGGATCTCTCCCAACTCGCCCGCTTCGATGCGGCGCTTTGCCTCGAGGATCGTCGGCAGAAACAGCATCTTCTCCGCTTCCATAAAAAAGAGGTTCTTCTCCCGCGCAAGCGCAAAAAGCTCTCTCGTCTGCTCTGCGGTAGTCGTGCAGGGCTTTTCGCAGATGACGTGCTTTCCATGCTCCAGTGCCGCCTTTGCCCAGGGATAGTGCTGCGCATTGACCGTCGAAATATAGACGATATCCACTTCGGGATCTGCGAGCAGCGCATCATGATCTATCATCGCTCTCGGTATCTTCCATTCTTCGGCTTTTTCGATCGCCTTTTCCGGCGAACGTGATGAGATCGCGACGATCTCTCCCGCATCTGCCTCACGCACCGCCGCAATAAACCGCGGAGCGATGGAGGACGTGCTGAGTATCCCGTAACGCAGTTTTTTCATATTCCGATCCTCTCTTCATAGGTGGTTCGATAAAAATATACCATAATGCCCCGGTTCTTTCAATAAAAAACGGTCCGCCGAGACTCAGCGAACCGTATTGATATTATTTTTGCTGCTTCTTTTTCAGAGGTGTCACGATAAAACGGATGATGAAGAACATCACGGGCAGAGGAAGGATGCATATGATCGCATATCGCAGCCATCCTGCCATCGCATCGGGGATGATCGCCGTGAGTATCGCCTGCATCAGCAGATTCGGCAGAGATGAGAGCGCATAGGCAAACATCCGCGGAAGCTGCCATTCCGTGCGGAAGGCTACCTTTGTCTGCAGGGTATATGCCAGCGGAAAGCACAGCGCAAAGTTCAACACGACGGGCCACGGATCTCCCATCCCGACAACATATCGGAAAAAGAGCGTCACCGCATAACCCACGACCGTATTCAC
>JAZRGP010000160.1:0-1199 GCA_045644225.1 Christensenellaceae bacterium
ATCCAGATGCGCATGACAAGGCGATGCGGCAGGAGCTTAGTCAGCAGCACCTGCGCACGGATGCGAAATCCGGGGACGATGACGTCCTTTTTGCCGAGCTTTCTGAGCGCCTCGCGGATGATGAATTCCGCGGTGAACATCTGGTTAAAATATGTTACTGCCTTGCTGCCTTCGGAGATCGCATGGTCGAAGAACTCCGTCTGCACCCATGCCGGGCATACCGCCGTGACCTTGATCCCGCGGGGAGCAAGCTCGACATTCAGCGCACGGGAATAGCTCAGCACGAATGCCTTTGTCGCTGCGTAAACATTGAGATACGGAACGGGCTGGAAGGAAGAGAGAGAATCCAGCTGCAGGATCTGCGAGCCGCTCTGCATGAAGGGCAGAGTCAGCTGCGTCATCGCAACGAGCGCCTTTACGTTGAGGTCGATCATATCCATGCAGTCATCCAGCGGGATGTCATAATACTTGCCGAATCTGCCGAAGCCGCTGACGTTTGCGAGGAATGCAACGTCCGCACGCTCCTGAACGAGCATGGTCGCGTATTCCGCACGCTGCTCCTCATCCGTGAGGTCCATCGGGACGATGCGGAGAGTGTTGTTCTTTACAATATTTTTCAGTTCTTCCAGGCGGTCTGCTCTGCGGGCGATTACCCAGATCTCATCGTATTTTTCCTTTTTATCCAACTGCAGGACAAGCTCCCTGCCCATTCCCGAGCTTGCGCCCGTGATCACTGCGATCCTCATATGATATCCTTTCTTGGAACTCCAAAAAGTTTTTTTACAGGCAAATGCTGCCCCGTATCCTCTTGGATATTTTTAATAAGTATATATAACTTTTTCGTCGGCCGCAAAACGGCACAAAACTATTTTACCACGATAATTTTAATTGAACAATGTGAATTGTTCATGTTATGATAGAATCGATAATTTTTGTACGATAAGGAAGTTTTACGATATGGCAAAATTCAGCAATACAAACGGCTACGTTGCGTCTCCCGAGCTCCTCTCCGCGGTCAATGTTGCGATCGCGCTGGAAAAGCCCCTGCTCATCAAGGGCGAACCCGGCACAGGCAAGACCATGCTCGCGCAGGCGATCGCAGAGTCTCTCGATAAAAAGCTCATCAAAGTCGGAGGCCAAGCGGTCTTAGGAAGACAACAGGTCAATCCAACTCCTTGGCTCACAGAACGACATGGCTA
>JAZRGP010000161.1:0-2450 GCA_045644225.1 Christensenellaceae bacterium
ATTCTCCGTTGAAGTCGAGCTCCTCGACGAAAGCGGGAACGTCGCAGATACCAAAACGATCAACGTCCGCAACTGGAAGCAGGGCGTCAAGAAGAACCTGCGCTTCACCACAAACGCAAAATTCAAGACGATCGACGTCAAGTACGCAAACTGGACCACATACGATTGATCCATATCAAAAAAGCTCCCTTACGGGAGCGTTTGTTTTACTTGTTTATTTAAGGCCGATTTCTGCTTTCTTCACGGGAGTCATGCCGTGCTGTTCCAGCAGTGCATTGAATTTTGTCTCGTTGGAGATGCGGAATACCATGTATGCTGTGCCGATCGTCTTTGTGGACATCGCGTACATATATTCGATATCGATATCGCCTTCCTTCATGATCGACAGTACCTCTGCAAGACCACTGGGTCTGTCAGGAACAGCAATAACGGTTACGGGGGTCATGGATACGATGTAACCATGGTTGAGCAGGATGTTTGCAGTCTTTTCAGCATCGTCAACGATCAGGCGCAGTACGCCGTAATCCGAAGCTTCCGCGATAGACAGAGCACGAAGGTCAACGTGTTCTTTTGCAAGGATGTTTGTGATGTCAGCAAGCTGACCTGCTCGGTTTTCCAAAAATACAGAAATCTGATGAACGCTCATTTTGTTCCTCCTTAAATTTTCCGCTTATCGATAATGCGGACAGCCTTGCCCTCGCTGCGGGCAATCGTCTTGGGTGCGACCAGCTTGACCTTCGCATAGATGCCGAGCATGTTCTTAAGCGCAGCAACGAGGCTCTTTTCCATTTCGTGGATCCTGGAGAGAGAGTCGGAGAAGCTTTCTGCGGACATCTCTACCATGACCTCCAGCGTATCGGAATGGTTCACGCGGTCAACAATGATCTGGTAGTTTGCGGGATAACCCTGTTCCATAAGTACTGTTTCGATCTGGGACGGGAATACATTGACACCCTTGATGATGAGCATATCATCGCTTCTGCCCATGGGCTTCGACATCTTGACGTGTGTACGGCCGCAGGAGCAGGGCTTGCGTGTCAGCACGCAGATATCCTTTGTGCGGTAACGCATCAGCGGGAATGCTTCCTTGGTGATCGCTGTGAATACCAGCTCACCCTTGGAGCCTTCGGGGAGAACTTCGCCCGTTTCGGGGTCGATGATCTCTGCGATGAAATGGTCTTCGTTGATGTGCATGCCCGTCTGCTCGGAGCATTCGAATGCAACACCGGGGCCGGATGTTTCCGTAAGACCGTAAATATCATAAGCCTTGATACCAAGCTTATTCTCAAGATCGTGGCGCATTTCTTCGCTCCATGCTTCTGCGCCGAAAATACCCGACTTCAGCTTGATCTGATCTCTCAGACCTCTCTCTTCGATCGCTTCTGCAAGGTAGCCCGCATAAGAAGGCGTGCAGCAGATGATCGTTGCGCCGAGGTCCGTCATGAACTGCAGCTGACGGTCAGTATTACCGGAAGAAAGCGGAAGCGTCAGACAGCCGACCTTGTGGGAACCGCCGTGGAGACCGGAGCCGCCCGTGAAGAGGCCGTAGCCATAGCTGACCTGGCAGACATCTTCTTTCGTGCCGCCTGCAGCCATGATCGCTCTTGCGCAGCAGTCTTCCCAGAGGTCGATATCATGCTGTGTATAGAATGCAACAACACGCTTGCCTGTCGTACCGGATGTGGAATGGATACGCACGCAGTCAGCGAGCGGCTTGCCCATCAGTCCGTAGGGATATGCTTCACGCAGGTCGTCTTTCGTAAGGAAAGGCAGCTTATGAAGGTCTTCCACACCTTTTACATCCGCGGGCGTTACGCCCTTTTCTTCCATTTTTTTGCGATAGTAAGGGACGTTATCCCAAACATGCTGCACCTGCTTTACCAGGCGCTCATTCTGCCATGCGAGGATCTGCTCCCTCGATGCAGTTTCGATTTCTTTCTGATAGTAGTTTGCCATAAATATTCTCCTGCGTTCTTAAGCCTCTCTGCCCATTGTGAACGCTTTTTTATTCAGTTCAAGGAACTTTGCGGGAACGCTCTTTTCGATCGCATCCATCCATTCTTCCATCGTGAAGTCAAAGTATCTGGAGAGATGACCCATCAGAACGATGTTTACCGCCTTTGCGGAGCCTGCTTCTTCCGCGAGCTTCAGCGCATCAAACGCATCCACGTCGATCCCTGCTGCCTTCATCTTCTCAGCGAGGTCTGCGGGATATTCCGCAGCGCCGATGATAACGGGCATGGGGTTGATCTGCTGGGTATTGACGATGATCTTGCCGCCGGTTTTCAGATATTCGGTCCACCGGGCTGCTTCCAGCAGTTCAAAGGACACGATAAAATCTGCCTCGCCCTTGTCGATGACAGGAGAATAAACCTTCTCGCCGTAACGGACATAAGTGACCACACTGCCACCCCGCTGGCTCATGCCGTGGACCTCGGAAACCTTCACAT
>JAZRGP010000162.1:0-4729 GCA_045644225.1 Christensenellaceae bacterium
TGCGATCCAGCGATTCGATATCTCCATGCTCCAGCAGCTGCTCGATCGCATGGATGCGGAATGCAATGCCTTCTTCCGCACAGATCAGCGCTGCCTTTTCGCAGATGCCGCCGCTGCGGATGCCTTCCTCCGCGATCAGCACCTTCTTCACGCCTTCGAGCGCCTGCTTCAGCTCTGCCCGATCGATGGGATAAACCTGCTTCAGCTTGATCACGCGGACGTCTTCTCCTGCCGCGATGACGGCATTTTCCGTGATCCTGCCGTATGTGATGATCGCCTTTTCGGATGCTTTCGCTGTATGATCCAGCGTCTCTCCGATGCGGAAAGCCGATCTGTCATAGCTTCGTTCCGTTCCTTTTGCATAGCGGATCACCACGGGCGCATCCTGCTCTTCCAGCGCCTTTTTCATCATCTGTCCGAGTTCTTCATAGGTTTCCGCCGTATAGATCTTTACGTTCGGGATCGCGGAAAACAGCGAAATATCGAAGATCCCTTGATGCGTGATCCCATCTCCGGGGACGATGCCGCTGCGGTCCAGCGCAAGGATCAGCGGAAGCTTCTGCAGGGCGATGTCATGCAGCACCTGATCGAATACCCTCTGTGCAAAGGTGGAATACAGTACGCACACGGGGCGCATGCCTTTTTTCAGCAGACCTCCCGCGAATGCCACGGAACATTCTTCCGCAATGCCGACGTCATAGAGTCGGTCGGGATATTTTTCACGGAACCGCGAAAGCCCCGTTCCCTCGCACATCGCTGCGGTGATCGCGCAGATGCGCTCGTCTTCCTCCGCGAGTTCGCAGAGAACCTTGCCGAACTCCGTGGAGAACGACGGTTTTTCATAATGCTGAATGCCCATCGCAGGATCGAACGGTCCCACGCCGTGATACAACTCAGGAACCTCTTCCGCGATGGAATAACCCTTGCCCTTCTGCGTTACCGCATGAACGATGCAAACGCCTTCCTTGGTCTTTGCTTCGCGCAGGATCTCCTCCAGCTTGCCGATGTCGTGTCCGTCGACAGGTCCGAGATAATCCAGCCCGAGGCACTCAAACAGATTGTCCTGCATGAGAAGGCGGCGGATAAAATTCTTGATACCCCGCGCCATGCGGAGCAGTCCCTTTCCTCCGGGGAGCTTCCCGAAGAATTTTTTCAGTCGGTGCTTAAAGCTGATATACCGCGTACTCGTGCGGATCTTGGAAAAATACTTCGAGAGCCCGCCGACATTTCTGGAGATCGACATCTTGTTGTCATTGAGGATGATAACGAGCTTGAGACCCTTTTCATCGCAGCTGTTGAGCGCCTCGTAGATCATTCCGTTGGTGAAGGATCCGTCGCCGACGACCGCCACGGCAAAGTCATCCTTGCCCATGCGTTTGTTTGCCGCCGCGATGCCGAGCGCCGCCGCGATGGACGGTCCGCTGTGTCCCGCGATAAAGGTATCGTGTTCACTCTCCTGCGGATTGGTAAAGCCCGATAATCCGCCTGCCTGACGAAGCGTGGAGAACCGATCCCATCTGCCCGTCAGCATCTTGTGCGCATAGCACTGATGCCCAACGTCAAATACGATCTGATCCTTCGGTGAATCAAACACCCGATGGATCGCGATCGTCAGCTCAACGATGCCGAGATTGGACGCAAGGTGTCCGCCGTTTCGGGAAACCGTGGAAAGGATCTCTTCCCGCAGTTCCGCCGCAAGCAGGTCCAGCTCCTGCGGAGTATATTTTCTGATGTCACCGACCGATGATATCTCTTTTAACATAAATCCTCTGTTTTACTGTGTTTTTTTATGGAACGCATACAGACCGACCCAGATGTTCTGCACGCCCTCCACGATCAGAATAATGCCGATGAACGTCATCAGCAGCTCGACTCCGCCGAAGGGATCGAAGATGAGCAGCAGGCCAAGACCGCAGGTAATAAGCGCCAGCAGCAGTACGACCCACCATTTATCAAGGTTATGCGCCTTCGCTTCCAGCGCCTTGATCACCTTGAAGATACCGTCGATCAGGATACCGACACCCAGCAGGATATACAGCAGGGAGAGGATCCACTTCGGACGGAACAGCATAAAGATGCCGAAGATCGCGACCACAACAGCGATCGCCATCATGATCTGCATGGAAAGTGTCTTTTGCTCAGCAGAAAGAAAACGGATGATCAGAAGTGCGCTGATCACCAACAGTGCGATCCCGATCGCAATACAGATCAGCGATGCGGAATTCCCGGGCTGTGCGATCATGCAGATCCCCAGGATCACCATGATAACGGATATCGCGAGATAAATCACTTTATTCTTCAGTTCCATCTCAGTCCTCCTTGGTATTTTTGATATAATTCCACGCGTCACGGCACATTTCCTCTGTTCCGCGCTGCGCCTTCCATCCAAGCAGCGTCTCTGCCTTTGCCGCATCCGCATAGAACTCAGGCAGATCTCCTGCCCTGCGTCCGTCGATCACATACGGCACTTTCACATTGTTTACCTTTTCAAAGCACTTTACGAGCTGCATTACGCTCGTGCCGTGTCCCGTGCCGAGGTTGATCGCCTCGATGCCGCTGCGCTTCATTGCGTATTCCAGCGCACGGATATGCCCCTCCGCGAGGTCTGTCACATGGATATAATCCCTGACTCCCGTTCCGTCGACTGTGTCGTAATCATCGCCGAAAATATGCAGCTCGCTGAGTTCTCCTGCCGCGACTCTTGCGATATACGGCATGAGGTTATTCGGGATGCCGTTCGGGTCGTCTCCCAAAAATCCGCTTTCGTCCGCACCGATCGGGTTGAAGTATCGGAGCAGGATGATGCTCCATTCTCCGTCTGCCCGTGCGATATCTTCGAGGATCTCCTCGATCATGATCTTGGTATAACCGTAGGGATTTGTCGCCGCTCTGGGCATGTCCTCCGTATACGGGATCGGGTTATGCGGTCCGTAGACCGTTGCCGATGAGGAAAATACAAAGCGCTTGCAGCCGTGCTTTTTCATCGCTTCCAGCAGCGTCACCGCCCCGACAAGGTTGTTCTGATAATATTTCAGCGGTTCTTTCACAGATTCGCCGACTGCCTTATACCCCGCAAAGTGCATCACTGCATCGATCTCATTCTCCGAAAAGATCCGATCGACTGCCTCCGCATCCCTGATATCCACGGGATACAGCACAGGCTGCTTTCCCGTCAGCCACATCAGCTGACCGAGCACCTCGGGCTTGGAATTGGAGAAATTATCCGCAATGATCACATTATGCCCGTTTTTCATCAGCGCCGCGCAGGTATTGCTGCCGATATACCCTGCTCCGCCCGTGACAAGTATATTCAAAGGGAAAGGTTCCTTTCTGTTTTTTTACTGTAATCTTTATTATATCACAGCTCTGTCGTTTTTCATACAAATAATATCGTAAGGAATGTGTAAATTCCGTTTTTTTATGGAAATCCGCCTTTTGTATAAAAATTTTTTCTTATCCGTGCGATTTTTCCAAAAAAATATGTAAAATTTTCATTTTAGGAAAAATTTTTTCGTGACATTTGCATTTTATAGGTATATAATTTTCCTATAAAGAAAAATTCAAGGAAACTTTTAGGGGGAGAAAATGTATCCGGGAATTATCATAAAGCAAAAACGTCAGGATCTGGGGATGACGCTCGAGGAGCTTTCCCGCCAGACCTCATTTTCCATTGGCTATCTGTCAAAGCTGGAGCGTGCAGATTCCGCGCCTCCGCTCGCAACACTGCAGAAACTCGCAGAAGTCCTTGATATCGACATGGTCGAGCTGCTGAATATCGACGACCGCGGCGTATCCGAATCCGGCGACAAAGATATCGAGCTCTTCCACACGCCCGATTTTTCCGACGCAGCGGAAGACCATTCTTCGCAGCCGCTGATGAAGGATTTCAAAAACCACGCGATCGTACCCTTTCTCATGCGCGTCATGCCCGGCAAGACCGAGACCTTCACGCACGATGCCGAAGAGTTCCTCTACGTCATCGAAGGCGAGATCACGCTGGATTACAAAAGAAAAGAATACAAGCTTAAAAAAGGAGACGGAGCCTATATCGACTCCCGCAAGCCGCACAGTTTTGTCAACAGCGGCCGCACTCCTGCGCTGATCCTCACAGCAAATCACATTTACCGCAGATTTTAACAAAGGAGGATTCGCCATGAAAGCAATGATCTATAAAGCACCTTATCAACTGTCCATAGAGGATGTCCCGGTACCCGCACTTCTCCCGGGACATGCCCTCGTCAAGGTCAAGGCCTGCGGCATCTGCGGGTCTGACGTCCACGGTTTCACAGGCGAAACAGGCCGCCGCACTCCCGGGGTCATCATGGGCCACGAATTCAGCGGACAGATCGAAGCCGTTGCCGAGGATATCACGCGCTTCTCGGTCGGCGACCGCGTCGTCGTCGAGCCCGTACTCTCCTGCGGAAAATGCTCTTTCTGCGAGAAGGGTCATACGCAGTTCTGCGTTGAGAAAAAATGCTTCGGTGTACTGGATGAAAACGGTGCATACGCAGAATATATCGCCGTTCCCGAATATGCTCTTCTGCCGCTTCCCGAAGGCATGAGCTATGAGGAAGGCGCACTCATCGAACCGCTCGCCTTCTGCACATTCGCTGTAGACCGCGTTGCGGATTATACGGGAAAGACCGTCGTGATCGTCGGAGCAGGCACAATCGGCCTGATGACGATCGCGGTGCTGAAAGCCCGCGGAGCAGCCTGCATCATCATGGCA
>JAZRGP010000163.1:0-2480 GCA_045644225.1 Christensenellaceae bacterium
TGATACAACACTTGCCGTTGTACCCGCGATGAGATAGCTGACGCCATCTATTTTCAGATTTCGGTATTGAATGTTATGATCCTCAGAGATTGAAGAATTGTTTTCAAGCAGTTTCTCGGGCGCAAATCCCACATTGTTGGAAAGGTATTCTGTGTCGTGATACAAAGTGTACTCGTTTGCTCCGGGTATGGATCGGAAAATGTGAATAACATAGCTGCGCTGCACCGTTTCTTCATCAGTAATGTTTTGATCGTAAGAAGTGGAAAAGGAGATTCTAAAAGATTCCATATCCGAAACAGCAGTATTAACAGCATCGGTAAAGGCTCTGTCCCATGCAAAGCTCACGATCAGCACACAACATACAACGATGGCGACAACGATGAGCACCACAGAGGAAAGCGTGAGTTTTGTTTTGAGTTTCATAGCTCAATCCTCCAGCCGATACCCGATCTTTGTGACAGCGACGATACCGCTCTCCAGTTCGAGTTTCTTTCTCAGCTGTGCGATATGCACATCCACCGTGCGCACCCCTAAATAGTCTACGCCCCATATTTCATTCAGTAATCTGTCACGGGAAAGGGTGCAGTTTTTGAACTTCACCAGCATGACAAGCAAGTCGAACTCTAACGGCTGCAAGGAAACAACTTCGCCTGCTTTGGTAACGATACGCTTTTCGGTATCTATGGTAATATCCCGATAGCGCAGGATCTTATTTAATTTTCCTGTGCGCTCCAATATCTTTTCTATGCGGACGAGCAGTTCCAGCATCTCAAAGGGCTTTACGATATAATCCTCTGCGCCATCTTTCAGCCCCCGTATGCGCGAAAGCACATCGGTCTTTGCCGTAAGATAAAGAGTGGGAATATTATACTTCTGCATATACTCCATGAGCGCAAATCCATCCAGCCCGGGAAGCATAACATCAAGGAGCGCAAGATCATAAGAGTGATCCTGTTCCAAATGGGTTACGACAGCCAGCCCGTCGCTTATTATCGTGTAATCATAGCCGGACATCTCAAGATTGACGCCGACATTCTGTGCAATGTATTTATCATCTTCGACGATGAGTATTCTGTTTTTTGACATAGCTTCTCTCCCGAAATAGAGGTGTTATCTCTATTTTAGCATATCCAACGAGAAGAAAAAGGCTGCAAGGTATTATCATTTTGTTATCATTTTGAAAAAGTAAAGATACAATATACAATCTGTTTTACTTTTGAAAATAACAAAGAGCACAGATGAATTTCTGTGCTCTTTGTTGTCGTTCAGTACATAGTTCTCTATAACAGCTCTCCCGAATACGGTGCTTTTTTGTTTATACGATATCATTCGATGTAATATTCAGCTTTCCGTTATTAAAGTCGATCAGCAGCTTTGTATCGGGCTCGGGATCGTTCGCGATGATATAGCGGGCGATGAGTGTCTCCGCCTGAGACTGCAGCAGGCGCTTTAAGGGTCTTGCGCCGTAAGCGGGGTCATAGCCTGTGTCGATGAGATGCTGCTTTGCTGCGGCGGTCATGGATACTGAGAGGTGCTTTGCTTCGAGGCGTCTTGAGAGATCCGCGAGAAGAAGATCCATGATGGCTTCGATATTCTCCTTTGTGAGCGGCTTATAGAAGACGATCTCATCAAGACGGTTGAGGAATTCGGGACGGAAGCTGCGCTTCAGGAGCATATTTACGGAATCCTTCGCATGATCGGATATCCTTCCGTCGGGAGTGATGCCATCGAGGATGATATGCGAGCCGAGGTTGGATGTCAGAATGATGATGGTATTCTTGAAATCCACGGTCCTGCCTGTGCTGTCCGTGATGCGACCGTCGTCGAGGACCTGCAGGAGGACGTTGAATACATCGGGATGAGCCTTTTCCACCTCGTCAAAGAGCACGACTGCATAAGGCTTTCTGCGGACTGCTTCGGTCAGCTGACCGCCTTCGTCGTGGCCGATGTATCCGGGAGGAGCGCCGATCAGACGGGATACGGAATGCTTTTCCATATATTCACTCATATCGATGCGGACGATGTTCTTTTCGTCATCGAAGAGTGCTTCGGCGATGGCTTTCGCGAGTTCGGTTTTGCCGACACCTGTTGGTCCTAAGAAGAGGAAGGAACCGATGGGTTTGGAGGGATCCTTGATGCCTGCGCGGGAACGCAGGATGGAATCGCAGACGCTCTCCACGGCATCATCCTGACCGACGACGCGCTGATGCAGGATATGATCGAGATGCAGGAGCTTTTCGCGTTCGCTTTCCATGAGCCGCGATACGGGAATACCCGTCCATCGGGAGACGATTCGGGAAATCTCTTCTCCCGTGACTTCGACGCGAAGGAGTTTATCTCTGTCGTCGGCTTCTGCTGCATCTTCGAGCGCTTCGAGCTCTTTCTGCAGAGAGGGAATGATGCCATATTGTAACTCAGCAGCTTTTCCAAGGTCGTATTCTCGCTGAGCGCGCTGCATATCGGCATTTGCCTGCTCGATC
>JAZRGP010000164.1:0-2740 GCA_045644225.1 Christensenellaceae bacterium
AAGGGCGAAGTCGACTATGACCGCGGCATCACGACCCTCTTTGAAGAATTCAAGAACGCAAAGCTCGGCAGGATCACGCTGGAATTCCCGCCTGCACCCGTGGAGGAACCTGCAGATGAATGATGCTTTCTACGCATATGAGCGCGAATACTGGGAAAAAGGCTTATACCTCGCAGGTGCTGACGAAGCAGGCAGAGGTCCTCTCGCAGGTCCCGTCGTTGCAGGCGCAGTCATCCTCCCGAAAGACTGCATCATCGAAGGCATCAACGATTCCAAGAAACTTTCCGAAAAGAAGCGCAATATGCTCTATGATGAGATCACGGAAAAAGCAATGTGGGCTGTCGGCATCGTGGATGTCGACGTGATCGAAGAGATCAACATTCTGAATGCGGCTCGTCTCGCGTTTCAGAAGGCTGTCGCTTCCCTGCCCGTCAAACCCGATTTTCTCTGCGCCGATTATATCACGGGCCTTCAGCTCGATGTCCCTCATGAAGCGATCGTCAAAGGCGATGCAAAGGTATATTCCATCGCAGCAGCTTCCATCATCGCAAAGGTCACGCGTGACCGCATCATCGATGAATACGACTCCGTATATCCCGAATACGGCTTCGCAAAACACAAAGGCTACGGAACCAAGCAGCACCGTGAGGCGCTTCTCCAGCATGGTCCCTGCCCCATCCACCGTCTTTCTTTCCTGACAAAGATCCTCAAAAATGACAAATAACAAACAGATCGGAGATCTCGGCGAGCAGCTCGCCGCAGATTTCCTTATCAAAAACGGATATACTGTTCTTGAGCGCAATTACCGTACTCCTTACGGCGAGCTCGATATCATCGCAAAGGATCGCGATACCGTCGTCTTCGTCGAGGTCAAGACGCGCTCGACCGACCGTTTCGGCACGGGTTTTGATGCCATCACCAAAAAGAAGCAGGCAACCCTGCTGAACTGTGCCGCTCATTATGCCGATGCTATGGGACTCGACTGCCCTCTGCGCATCGATGCCATCGAGATCATGCTCGATACAATGCAAATCACTCACCTGAAAGGCGCTGTTGAATAAATGGAAAAACGCTTTCTGGTCTGTCTGCTTGTGCTGATGATGCTCCTTCTGCCCGTCAGTGCCTTTGCAGAAGAGACCAACATCCTTGAAAACGAATTTACCGAATGGGTCGCAGAGATCCCTTACGGCTGGGACTTTGATTCCGTGAACGGAGGCATCGAACGCGGCGGCGGAAAAGCCGAGCTGTCTACGGATTACGGCTATGCTTTTATTTCAACGATCATCGAGCTCGATCCTTCGTCGTCATACCGCATCAGCGCAGATGTCTCTGTTTTTGACGTACCCGAAGATACCGTCGGCGCCAATATCAATATCATGGATCAGTATGCGGAGTCAGGCTACCTCAGCGGCACAGTCTCCGAGGTGATCGATCTTTATGTACAGACCAACGTCGACGAAACTCAGTTCTATACGCTTAGGATCGGTCTCGGCAACGAAGAAAACTACTCCTCGGGAACAGTCTGCGTCGATTCCGTAACGGTCACAAAGCTGGATTCTCTCCCCGAGGATGAAAATATCTATACGCTTATCGGCTCCTTCAGCTATGAAGATATCATTGCCGAAGAAGAATCTGCAGACGAGGACAACTCCGCAGCATCCGTCGCTTCCTATAATACGACGGGTACCGTGCTTGTGGGGCTGCTTTTCTCGCTGCTTTTTTATCTGTTCTTTACGAGCAGATGGGCAAAGCGCTTTTCCGAAAAAACATCTAATTTCTATATCCTTACGGCGATCTTCCTCTTCGCGTTTCTGCTGCGTATCTTCATCGCTTCGCGTTCCGAGGGACATATCACCGACCTCAATTGCTTCAAGGCATGGGCAGTCAATCTGCAGACCTACGGACTCTCGGGATTCTACGAGAGCGGCATTTTCGCGGACTATATGCCCGGATATTACTATATCCTCTCCGTGATCGGCGGTATCTACAACCTCTTCGGGATCACTTACGAAAGTGTCGCATTCCGCATTCTTGTGGAGCTCGTTCCCATCCTCTGCGACCTTGCGCTTGCCTTCTTTGCTTACCGCATCATCCGCAGGGAACAGAGCGAACGTCTCGCATCTCTCTCGGCGATCTTCCTTCTCTTTATCCCCTTCAGCTTTACGGATTCCGTCATCTGGGGGCAGATCGATTCCGTCTTCACGCTTGCGCTTCTCGGATCGCTTTATCTGCTGAAAACGGATAAGAAAGTATTCTCCTGCCTGCTCTGGGCAGTTTCCCTGATGATCAAGCCGCAGGCGCTCCTCGTCGCTCCCGTGATCGCGATCGTCTTCCTGAAGGATCTCTTCACAAAGGGTCAATTCAAAAAAACGTTCCTCGAAGCGATCCTGAGCCTTGTCGGCATCGCTGCGGCTGTTCTCCTGCTTTCTCTGCCGATGAAGGGCTCTCAGCCTCTCCTTTATATTATCGACCGCATGCTCAATACAACGGGTCAGTATGCATACGGTACCGTCAATGCGTTTAACCTTTTCGGTCTGCTTGGCGGCAACTTCATCGTTGATACAACTCACGTTCTTTTCGGGCTTACTTACCGCACCCTCGGCTGGATCCTCATCGGCCTGTCGACAGTTATTGTCGGTGTAATGTATTTCAAAAAAGGCACAAAGTCCGATATCTTCCTCTGGAGCGGTCTGTATCTCCTGCTGATCTATGTATTCGCACACAATATGCACGAACGCTA
>JAZRGP010000165.1:0-11631 GCA_045644225.1 Christensenellaceae bacterium
TCTGTCTTGATCATGTCTGTTGCTGCGATACCGGGTGCTACTGCGTTTACTGTAACCTGCTGAACTGCGCCGTCCTTAGCGAGGGACTTTGTCAGGCAGGAGATACCAGCCTTGGAGCAAGCGTAAGCGGGGTTTGTACGGATGCCGCCGACCTGACCGGAAATGGAGCTGAAGAGAACGATTCTGCCGTAGTTCTGCTCTTTCATCATAGCGAGAGCGATACGGGAGTAGATGAATGTACCTGTGAGGTTGATGTCCATAACCTTGTTCCATCTGTCGAGGGATACTTCGTGGAGTCTGTCAACGCTTGTGATACCAGCGCAAGCAACGAGAACGTCGAGTCTGCCCTGTTCCTTCTTGACCTGTTCGTAGATCTCGATAGCTCTGTCTTCCTTAGTAACGTCAGCCTTCATGAAGTAAGCGTCGCAGTACTTACGGACTTCAGCAAGAGTAGCCTCTGCCTTTTCTTCTGCCATGTCTACAATGTAGATTGCCTTAGCGCCTTCTTTTGCAAATTTGATAGCACTTGCTGCGCCGATGCCGCCTGCTGCACCTGTAAGAAGTGCAACTTTACCTTCCATCAGTTTCATGTTTATTCAACTCCTTTGAATTTAATATAATCGCCGTTCTCGTTGAATTCGGGAACATACTTCCCGTCGAGAACCGTAAGAATCGGGTTGTTCTGCGCTTCTTCAACAAGCGCTTCACTGATATACATATCTCCTACAGAGAGCGTATCTCTGATCCATACCGCACGGATACCGTCGTCGGTAGCCTTTGTGCATGTACGCATGCAGAGTCTTACGCAGAGTTCATCGGAATCCATTACGAGCGGGATCATCGCAGAGTGCGTTTCGGAAGCTGTGATGGAGTTCGGGTATGTTACCGCAAAGTTCATCTTGTCGAAAAGTCTTCTGGAGATGCAGTCCGCAAGACCGGAACCGTTGAAGTTGCCGGCTGTCTTTTCCGTAAGATCGAATACGCAGATTCTTTCGAAGAAAGGTCTGGATTCGCCCATGGAGATGGATCTGCCGATAATGATAGAGTCCATGCCCGTGCCGCTGATGTCCTTACCCATCTGCTCGCAAACGAGGACGTCAGCCTTTTCAAAGGGAATTACGGGAACGATAGACTTTGCGATCTTGAGAAGTTCGGGTTCTTCTTCTTCGATCTTTTCAGCGGGAACAGCTGCGATCATATGTGTACCGTGCGCTGCAGTTTCGATGATACCGACACCAAAAGGAATGTTGCAGTTTTCGATGATCACACGGCCGAACTGACGGATATTTTCGGGCATTGCTGCCATACCCATCTTGTGGCATACTTCTGCGCCGTGCTGCTTGCCGAGACCGATCGCCATCATCTTCATGATGCCGCTCTCGAACGCACCACAGAATTCGGGATGCTGCTTGATTCTGCCGATCGGAATAATGAAATCAGCTTCGCTGGCAGCCTTGTCTACGCGTACTGTAAGACCGGATTCTGTCTTGCCGACATCTACTGTATCCATGCTGGAGATGATCGGGCAATCCATTGTCTCTTCAGTAATACCATAGTGCTCAAGGATGGATCTCTGACCTTCTGCCGTTGCGCCGCCGTGGCTGCCCATTGCAGGAACGATGAAGGGCTTTGCACCCTTTGCCTTGATCGCATCAACAAATGTGCGCATAATCAGCTGTGCTTCGTTGATCTCGCGGCTGGAGCCTGTAAGAGCTACCGTGCTGCCGGGAGTAATGCGGTCAAGTGTGCCTTCTCTTTCGAGTGCCTTATGAATCGCTGCGGGGATATCCTCGATCGGTTCATTGGGGAAGTTGTATTTCACTTTGCGAAATACAGGAAATTCCACATCACTGAGTATTTTTTTAATTTCACCCAAGGTTCTTTTGTCGCACGCTTCAGCGTACGAACTCCTTTCTCACCCACAAATAAGAATTATTTTATCCCTGAATATTACTCAAGGAAATATACTCTTTCCATTTCCTTCCAGCTCTTATATCCCGGGAGAGGGATCTGGCAGGGGTCTGTCTGAGAGAGCCATGCTGCATATTCGGGCAGTGCTCTGAGTTCAGCGTCGTCCTTTTCGAAGTCGTCGCCTGTGTATTCATAGTAGCCGAACAGATATTCCTTACCGTCGGGCATTTCCGTAATGAAAATGTTGAAGTTCTGGTAATGGAATCTCTTCAGAATGTCTCTGACGGGATGTGTTTCGTCTGCATGCAGAGCCTTATAGAGCTCGAGCTTTTCGGGAACTGTACCGATAACCATACCTACTCTTTTCATTGTTATTCTCCTTTTTTATGCGTTAAAGATCATTGCTTCGTATTCGCTGTTGAGCGGAACTGTTACTGCTTCATCTTCTTCGATGCCTGCATAATAGTTGCTTGCAGCAGCTGCAAAGCGGTTGTCTGTGCTGTCGTCGTTAACTGCGGATACTTCACCTACAACAACGTCGCCTTCGCCAGCCTTAGCCATAAAGAGGTGGTAAAGTCTGGGAGTGATCGTCATGCTGTTGCCGGGATAGATATCCATGATCGTACCTGCGGGAACTGTGTGCAGGATACCGTCAAGATATACGTTTACATCAGATTCATAGTCAACTTCGTCGTTATCGAGGGAGTTGTAAACCTGGATCTGAAGAACGCCGCCTGCGCGGTTGATGATGTCTTCTGTCTTGTTGAAATGGAAATGAAGCGGGAGCACCTGAGAGTCCTTCATGATGATGAGCTTTTCTGCATAGGGGCAGCCTACTTCGGGCTTATCGAGAACACCGTTACGGATCGTGAAAAGAACTGCGCCGATCTTATCGAAATCGCCGTGACCGAAGTCAGTTACGTCCCAACCAAGAAGTGTCTGTCTGATCGTGCCGAGCTTTTCAACGTTGCTCTTCCAATCATCAAGGCTCCAATAACCGAACATGGGAAGTTTAATATTATTCTTTTCAATCAGTGCTTTTGCGTTTGCGATTTCCTGCTGGATCTTAGATCTTTTCATTTCTTAACTCTCCTTCGATTCCGTAAAATTCTCTTCATTTTTAGGAGCCCTGCTCCATTACTGAAGCAGGGCATTTTTTTTGGTTAGATGATGATTCTTAACTCGCGATTATGCAGCGGGAGCGTCGAATCTGTCAAGCCATGTAGACATGATGTCCATTGTTACTTCAAGAACTGTAGCATCGAGAGTGTCGATGTTTTCAGCTGTTACGAGGAAGGAACCGGAGTCGATAACTTCGGGCTGACCTTCTTTGTATGTGTAACCGTCAACGAGCATCTTGAGTGTGTATGTAGCGATGTAGGACTGGCCCCAGGGGTTCTGAGACATTGTACCGTAGAGAACGCCTTCACGGATAGCATCAAGAACAGCAGCGTCTGTGTCGATACCAACACCAACGATGTGCTTGTATTCATCCTGAGCAAGATACTTAGCCATAGCTACAGAGGGGTTGTAAGCTGTGGAGATCATACCTGTGATTTCAGAACCGGAAGCAGCGAGAACGTTACCAACAGCTGTCATAGCGCCTTCGGGATTGTCGATGTCGCCGATGTTCTGGAGAAGTTCTACTTCAGGATATTCTGCGCAAGCGTCTTCGATAGCCTTGAATCTGAGCTGTGTGTTTGTATCGTTGATAGCACCGGAAAGACCTACGACCTTACCCTTGCCGCCCATCTTTTCGATAACAGCGATTGTGCCCTGGTATGCAGAAGCGTAAACGTCTGTAGCGAGTGTGAGTGTGCAGTCAGAGGGGAGAGCAGGAGCGCCGCCCATGCAAACTACGGGGATACCAGCGTTGACCATCTTTGTGATCTGTTCGTTGGAAGCTGTAGCTTCGGAAGGCATCATCTGGATACCCTTAACGCCGCCAGCGATCATAGCGTCGAGAAGCTGGTTCTGGTCGTTCTGGATCCAATCCTGAGGTGTAGAAATTGTCATGTGCTTGTTGATGCCGAGTTCTTTTTCAGCAACTGTAGCAGCGGGTTCTACCGGGTCAGCATAGGGGTTGATACCACCGAAAGAGAAACCGAAGTAGTAGTCGTCATCTGTCTTGCCTTCTGTGGGGCCATAGGGGATGTCGATTACGGGAGCAGATTCAGCTTCCTTTTCGCCTGCAGCGTTTTCGGGAGCTTCAGCGGGAGCTTCTTCAACAGCGGGAGCTTCTTCTGTAGCGGGAGCTTCTTCAGCAGGAGCTTCTGTAGCAGGAGCTTCTTCCTTTGCACAGCCAACGAATGCGAATACCATCATCGCAACGAGCAGTAAGCAGATAAGTTTCTTCATTTTTCTTCCTCCTTATAAATTTGGTTTTTACGCCGGACTTTTCCGGCGAATATAACAGAGCCTGAAGATAGCTCGGTTATCCTAAGATGTCGCTCATGATACGAGCGGATGTGGAATCGTAGTCCTTGTTGTTGTCGAATTCACCGACGATCTCGCCGTCACGGAATACCATGACTCTGTCGGAGATCTGGATGAGCTCAGCTAGGTCAGAGGAGATAACGATTACGGACTTGCCCTGTTCTGTGAAGGAATAGAGCATCTTGTAGATCTCAGCCTTTGTCTTAACGTCGATACCAACTGTGGGTTCGTCCGCAATGATGATATCGGGATCTGTCAGCAGGCACTTCGCGATGCAGACCTTCTGCTGGTTACCACCGGAAAGGCTGGATACGGGGTTGTTTGTGCTTGCAAGCTTGATCTGTACCTTCTTGCGGTATTCTTCAGCAAGAGCTTTTTCCTTCTTGGGGGAGTTAAGACCGAGCTTGTTCTTGATCGTCTTGAGAGAAACCGCAGAGATGTTGGAAGCGATGGAGTGGATCAGGAACAGACCTTCTTCCTTACGGTTTTCACTCAGGTAGTAGATGTTGTGCTTTTCAAACGCTTCTTTATAGGAGCGGATGTTGACTTCCTTGCCGTTGAGCTTGATGGAACCCTGCTTGATGGGGTCGATACCGATGACTTCGTGAGCAAGTTCTGTTCTGCCTGCGCCTACAAGGCCGTACCAGCCGAGGATCTCAGCCTTCTTAAGCTTGAAGCTAGCGGGCTTGGGGCTGCGCTTTGTAGCAACGTTTTCAACTTCGAGAACGTATTCTTCGGGGATCTCTCTGATCGGGTAAGCCTGCTTCATTTCACGGTTACCAACCATCTTTTCGATGAGGAGGTCTCTGTCGAGTTCAGCGATCGGAACTGCTTCGCCGATGCTCTTACCGTCACGGATAACCTGTACTCTGTCAGCGATCTTGAAGATTTCTTCGAGCTTATGGGAGATGTAGATAACTGCTACGCCCTGTTTTCTGAGTTCATCAACGATCTCGAGCAGCATGTCAGCTTCTCTTACGGAGATGGATGCTGTAGGTTCGTCGAGGAGCAGGATGTTACAGTCAACGGAGAGTGCTCTTGCGATTTCGATGAGCTGCTTCTGAGCGGAAGAGAGGTCTTCGATATAGGAAGCGGGATCGAGATCGTCGAGTCTTACGCGCTTAAGAAGATCAACGGACTTCTCAAGCATCATCTTCTTGTCAACCTTCTTGAGGCCCTTGCCGCAGATCTTGTCGAAGAAGATGTTTTCAGCAATATTGAATGTGGGGATCAGGTTTCTTTCCTGATGCACTACGCTGATACCGTTGTCAGTAGCAACCTGGGGGTTCTTCATAGCTACTTTATTGCCGCTTACGAAGATCTCACCCTTTTCAGGCTGGAGAACACCCGTCATGCAGTTGATAAGTGTGGACTTACCAGCACCGTTTTCGCCGCAGAGAGCGAGAACTTCACCGGGCTTGAGGTTCAGATTAACATTGTCAAGCGCGATAACGCCGGGGAAAATCTTAGTAATGTTTTTCAGTTCAAGAACATATTCTGTATTCATGGTTCCCCTCCTTATTTCTTCTTGATGTTGCGGACACGGTCAAGTGCGATCGCAAAGATGATTACGAGACCGTAGATCAGTTCGTTCCAGTAAACGTCGACTCTCAGGTGAACGAGAGCGTTTTCGATGATCGTGATCGCGAGAGCACCGACTACTGCGCCGAACATGCTGACCTTACCGCCTTCGTTTCTGGAACCGCCGATCAGCGGAGCTGCGAAGGACATCAGCATCCAGTCTTTACCCATGCCGGGCTGAGCAGCTTCGATACGGATCATTGCGAGGATACCTGCAACGGAAGCGAGCACGCCGGAGAGGATGTTGGAAACCATAACTACCTTGAACTTGGATACACCGTAGAGCTCAGCAGCCTTGTAGTTTGCACCGAATGCAAGCATCTGTCTGCCGATGGAGAACTTGGAGTACATGATTGCAAGGATGATTGCGATAACGATTACGATCCAGAGAGAAGAGGGCAGGCCGAGGATCTTTGTGCCGCCGACAGCGAGGAAAGACTTAGAGAACTTGCCGTCGGGACCGTAGAAAGGTTTACCCTGAGTGATCGTGAGCATGATGCCCTGGAACAAGCTGGATGTAGCAAGAGTTGTCAGGAAGCCTGCAACGCCTACACCGCCTGCACGGTATACGAGGAGACCGTTGATAAGGCCTGCGATGATACCTGTCAGGATACCGAGGAGAATACCTACGCCCCAGTGAACGCCTGCGTTTGTCATTGCCCAACCTGCGATAACTGCTGCGAGAGCACCGATGTTACCGATGGAGAGGTTCATAGCGCCGCATGCCATAACAACCAGCTGAGAGAAGCCGATCGCTGCTGTAACTGCGAGAACCTTGGAGAGAACGAGGATGTTCTGAGCGGAAAGATAGTCATTCTTGATGATCAGCATTACGATCAGCATTACAGCTACGATAAGAACGGAGCCGAATGCACTCGCGCCTGTCAGTTTTTTGAGAAGACCGGATTTTTTCTTTGTTTCGGATGTCATGCTGCTTCATCCTCCTTTGAATCAATAATACTCTGCTTCTTGATCATGCCGAGTCTCATTCTGTCGATTTCGTAAGCTACGAGGAGCAGAATACCCATGATCGCCTGGAACAGATATGTGTTTACTCTCCAAAGACCGAGAGCATTGTTGATAAGAACCATCAGGAAGCTGCCGAGGAGCGTACCGATAACGGAAACCTTACCGCCGGAGAGCTGTGTGCCGCCGAGAACCGCAACTACGAAGGATGTCATCATCCAGTCGGAACCGATAGCCAGCTGAGCGGAGTTGAACTTACAGATCTGGATGAATGCGCAGAGACCTGCGAACAGACCGGAAAGTGCATGACCGAGGATGATCGTGCCGTCAACGTTGATGCCTGCGAACTTAGCAGCGCGCTTGTTTGCACCAACAGCCATGAGGTGTCTGCCGATATTCGTATAGTGGAATACGATGAAAGCGATCGCTACGATCACAAGAGAGATGATGAAAGTCAGCGGAACGGGACCGAACTGTGTTCTGGAGATCGTTCTGATGATTTCGGGAAGTTCATTGTAGGAGCCGCCCTTTGTGATAACAGCGGGGATACCGTTGAATACACTCTGAAGAGCAAGCGTGATGATGAAGGGGCTCATGCCGGTCTTGGCAATCATAACACCCTGAATTGCACCGAGGAGCAGCGCTACGAGCAGACCAAGAACAAGTGCGATCGGCATGGGGATACCGAGTACCTGCATGAAAATACCCATCATGATAGCGGTCATACAGCCCATTGCACCCAGCGCCAGGTTCATCTGACCGAGAGAAAGCGTGGACATCTGAGACAGACCCATCAATACGAAGATCGCTACGCTCTGCATTACGGAGATCATGTTGTAAGCAGAGAGGAAGCCCTTTGAACCTATAAGCAGTACCACGAACAGAACGATCAGCGGTAAAATAACACTTGTAAGATCATAGCTGAATAGTTTTTTTACTGTTTTCAATTTCGCACCTCTTTTTTCTTAATTGTTTGCTTCATTGTTTATACATCAACAAGCTCTTTTGCCGCGGAATGCGCATGTTTTAAAGCATCTTCGATGCTCATTTCCCCATACAGCGCTTTCATCAGCACGTTCTTGAGCTTGTTTTCGACATAATGCTGATCGATCAGATTACCCCTGCTGTCGCGGAAGCTTTCGCGCAGGCCTTTCTGGAAGTTATCTGTATCCATCATTTTCAGTTCAGGGAAATAGTTGTTTAGAAGCGAGTTTCTGAAGGTCTCCTTAACAGGAAGCACGCTTCCCATCAGATCTCGGATGACCGCCATATCTTCGCGAACGGACCATTTTATGAACTGAAAAGCTTCTTCTTTTTTATCGGATCTGCTGTTGATGCAGAATTCCCATCCGCCCATCAGCGGGTGACCGCCCGGCAGCTGCACCGCGGCGATATCCTTTTCGTTGTTTTCGTCAATGTTCTGGTAACGGTACGGGATACAGTGTACCGGGAAGTTGACGACCATGGGAACCTCGCCTTTCAGCAGCGCCAGATACGTTTCATCAAAGAAGTATCCGACGGACTCGGGATGTGCATATCGGAATGTTTCCGCAAAGCTGCGGAGCGCACGCGCATTTTCCACGGAATCGATCACGAGGTTGCGGCGTTTATCAAACATTCTGCCGTTAAACGCCCACTGTCTGAGATAAAACTCTTCCATGAAGGAATGTCCGATGAGCGACATCGCTGTGCCGTATTCAAACGGCGAATCCGGATTTTCTCTTTTGTCAAAGAACTTGGCGATGATATTGAACTCCGGCCAGGTCGTCGGCGGGCTCAGTTCAAAGCCGTTTTTGTGGAAGAACTGCCGCTTGATCGCGGGATCGTGGAAAACACTGCTTCTGTAATAAAGGAGAGTTTCTTCCATCTGGATCGGGATGCCGTAGATCTGGTTTCTGCTGTCGTAAACACACTTCAGAACGCCTCTCGGGAAAGACTCAATGAGGTTCTTGTCCTCTGCATCCACCCATTTGTTCAGTTTTTCCAGCTTGCCCTGTCTCGACATCATTTCTACGAGCGGGATATCTACCCAGAGCACGTCGTATTCTTTAAAACCTTCGGGATCGCCCGTAAGGATGCTTGTTACTGTATCAAAGGGCTTCAGATCGAACTCGATCTCTATGCCCGTCTCCTTTACAAAATTCGGAGCAAACTTTGTAAGGATGTTCATTTCGTTGGTCTGCAGCAGCAGCGCTTTGATCTTTGTCTTGCTGCGTTTTTGTGAACCGACCTCGGTCGGCGGATCCTGCGTGGAGTAACCGGACTCGACGACGATATCCCGCACCTCGGAAATCTTGTTCGTGCGGATCAGATTCAGCAGCAGCTTCGCAGCCTCTTTACCGAGCGTCATCGCCTCTCGCGGGATGACCTGAATGCCCTCGAGCTTTTTCCGCGGAGGGAACCACGAGTCGCCGCCCAGCGCATAGACCTCACAGTCGATATGCATGATCCCCAGTACTTCCCAGAGGATCTCCGCAAATTTCACGGAGGATGTGACCACGCATCTGACATTGCTGCCGAATGTCTCGAAGCTTTTTAAGAAGTTCCATACGCAGCGTCTGCGTTCAAAACTCGTTTCCAGGATATGCAGCTTGCTGAGATCCGCATCCGGATACATCTCGGATACCGCATCCCGAAAGCCTTCCTGACAATCGAATTCGTTGGAATACTTCGCGTCGCCCGTGACAAGGCTGATCTCATTATAGGAATATTTTTTCAGAAGTTCTTTCGTCTTCTGATAGATGATCTCTCTGTTATTAAAAACAACACTGCTGATCTCCGCGCTCTGCACCATGCGCTCCAGCAGAACGAAAAAGATACCGCTCTGCAGCCATTCGTTATACTGTTCAGCATTTCGCTTGTCGCAAGGGACGAGGATAATACCGGATACGCTCATGGAGATCAGGTTTTCGATGTGCTCCTGCTCTGTCTTTTCGTTGTCGCCGCTGTACTTAATGATCAGGTCGTACTGCTCATCAAGCAAATTAAGCGCATCATAGATCCCTTTCAAGATCTGCGCATAATATCCGTCGGGAGTCGGCAGGATAACACCGATAATATGGAATTTTCTTTTCTTGAGGTTCTGAGCAATGATACTGGGACGATATTTCAGTTCCTTCATCGCCTGTTCGATCCTGGCATACTTCTCATCGCTGATGTTCTGTTTGCCGTTTATCATCAAGGATACTGTCGATACCGATACACCTGCTCTTCGCGCCACGTCTCTGATAGTTGCCACGATATTACCTCATTTCTTCTATAAGTAGTGCGGCTCGTTTTCGTTATCTGTAAAGCTCTTGTGACATAGGATCATCAAGGATATTTTTATGCTATCACAGCGCACAATATTACAACAATACAACCGCGATCAAAAAATGTCGATACGTTTTATTAGAACGGTTCGATGACTGTGTAATTTTCGTTTTACTGTTATTTCTTTACAAATTTGTTAACCAGCCATTACGATATTATTATAACATATCGAACGGGATTTATCACTTGATAATCACACTCTTTTATTATATAATTTATGATAATCTGCTCAAGCATCAATATTTAGCTACTGAGGTATATTATGGAAAAAGGTATCGCAATCGCCGGTAATATTATTGTAGACCTGATCAAGCGCGTTGACGGCTTCCCCAAGCGCGGCAACCTGGAAAAGATCCACTCCATGTCCCGCAGTGCAGGCGGATGTGTGGTCAACACACTGATCGACCTGCGCCGTATCGACCCGGAAATGAAGCTCCTCGCGATCGGATGCGTCGGCAACGACGACAACGGCCGTTTCGCCTGCGACGTCATGCGTGAAAACGACCTCGATACAGATCTCGTCGTATTCTCTGAAACCGAACCCACCTCTTTCTCGGACGTCATTACTGAGCCCGACGGTTTCCGCACATTCTTCAACCTGACAGGTGCAGGTGATGAACTGGATTTCGACATGATCAACAAAATGGACATCGACGCAGATATCTTCCATCTCGGTTATGCACTGCTGCTCGGCGGCATGGACGCTCCCGACGAAGAATACGGCACTGTCATGGCACGCACACTTGCGGAGATCCACCGCCGCGGCATCAAGACATCCATGGATATCGTCAGCAGCCCCAGCGACAGAGCGCAGGAGATCATCCTCGCAAGCGCAAAGCAGTGTGACTACTTCATCGTAAACGAAGTCGAGCTCGAAATGGCGACAGACATTCCCGTACGCAACGCAGACGACAGCATCAACGAAGAGAACATCCGCATCTCCTGCGAAAAGATGTTCGACCATGGCGTTCGCGAATGGGTCATCATCCACGCTCCCGAAGGCGCATGGGCAATGGACAGCGACGGAAACTTCACATCCTGCCCCTCCTTCAAGCTTCCCGAAGGTTACATCAAGGGTGCGGTCGGCGCAGGTGACGCATTCTGCGCAGGTGCGCTCTACGGTCTCTACAACAACTGGGAGATCGGCAAAACACTCGCATTCGGCTGCGGCTCTGCTGCTGCCTGCCTCTCCGAAGCAAACTCCATCGACGGCATGCGCTCCATGGCTGAGATCGAAAAGCTGATGGAAGAGCTCTCCAAATAAGATCAATATCAAAAGAACCGCATTTCTGCGGTTCTTTTTTTGTATCGTAAAACCACTCGTTAGACGAGTGGTTCGGTGAAAGCCTACTGGCGATAATGAAAAAAGAACTCCCTTTGGTATAATGAACTTGCGGTCTGCCAACTGCAAGAAAAAATACAAAG
>JAZRGP010000166.1:0-2377 GCA_045644225.1 Christensenellaceae bacterium
CAGCCATTGCAAGCTTCGGCGAGCCGTCGTTTCTGACAAACGTCTGCAGGAATGTCGAGAACGCAAAGAATATGCTGCCGCCGCTTACATAAGGCGCATATTCACGGATATACGGCATCGTGATATCCGTCGCCCCCATAAGCCTTGAGATCGGCTCGAGGAAAATTAGGCAGACCAGCGTAACAAGCAGGCTGAACGCAGCATTCATCAGCAGCGCTGCGGAGAAATACTTGCTTCCCGAGCGGTCTCCCGATCCGCGCGCTACGGACATCAGCACCGCACCGCCTACACCGAAAAGCATGCCTTGTCCGAAAAACAGACTGAACAGCGGCAGCACGATATTGAGCGCCGCCATCGCATCGATGCCGATGCCTTTTCCGATGATGATGGTATCCGCGAGGATATAGATCGACGTGACCATCGTCCCGCAGATAGACGGGATCAGATACCGAAAAAACAACTGATTGACCGAGCCTTTTGTAAGCTTCGCTGTATCCATGTCCTCACGCTCCTTTCTCATCCTTTTGCTTTCCGCAACCTAATTATCATATCATATTCTCCCGCAAAAGCAAATAAAAAACCATCGTACGCAGCCGATGGTCTTTTGCTCATTCTTCAGTTTTTTCGATCTCTCTGACGGATACTTCGTATGCCATCCTGCTGATCCGCTCGTCATTCGGCAGGATCTTTTCATATTCCCTGCTCTGCAGCCTTCCCTGCAGGCGGATCCTGTCGCCCACCTCCATGTGATTCACCAGCCGAGCATTCCTGCCCCATGTGATCACGGGAATATAATCCGACTTGTTATATGCTCTGTTTACCGCGACGAGCATATCCGTGATCTCCCTGCCGAAAGGCGTCCGTCGGTATGTGGGCTGCTTGCAGATATATCCCGTCAGGCTGACACTGTTTAAGCTTTCTTCCGCATCTTCTTCGTAAATCTCCTTTACAAACAATCGGATATCCAGCCGATTTGTTCCGTCGACGAGCTTATTATAGGAGCGGATCTGCCCGCAATACAATAGCTCCTTTTCATCCGAGAGCTGGTTCAGATGCCGCTGCGCAGCCATGCACGGGATGATATCCCTTCTTACCGAAAGCGGCACGGACTCGATATAAAAGCCGTAAAAATCCTCACCGTAAATGCTGTGGCTGAACTCAGGTTCCTGCGACAGCCTTCCAAATATCTGTGCGTAATTTGTCACGTTGTCTCTCCGCCGATGCTCTCTGCCGCAAGCTCCTGCAGCGTTACTGCAGAGTATGCGCGTTTGCCCATTTCCTCAAGGATCATACCGATCGCAGCAGGTGTTGCCTCAATATTGTTCTGAAACAGAACGATATCTCCAGCCTTCAGGTCCTCGAGAACCTCCTCCGCGATCTCCTCAGCAGAGCCTTCCTTCCAGTCCTCGGAATCAAGGCTCCATCCGACGATCCTGAGGCCGTTTTCCGCGAGCGCCGCATTGATCTCCTCCGTTCCGCTTCCGTATGGCAGGCGGATCATATCCGTCCCGATCCCGAAATCCGTACGCAGAAGCTCCGTGCTTGCCTGTGCATCCTTGACCGCACCCTCTTTTCCAAGATCGCGATATCGCTCGTGCGTCATGGAGTGGCTGATGATATCATGACCGCGGTCGATCATCTCTTTCACGAGGTCGGAATTCTCCCGCGCCCATATCCCCATCACGGCAAAGGTCGCCTTGGCACCGTGTTCATCCAGAACATTGAGGATCTCTTCCGTATAGTCATTCTCACCGAAGCCCGTATCGATGGTCAGCGCGGCTTCCTTCTTCGTGCCGCTGCCCGCCATGATGGCGCCGCTCTGCGAAAAGACCTCCGCATCCTCTTTGAGCGCAATGCTTGCATACACAAAGATCGCCGCCGCAGTCAGTGCAGCCGCCGCGATCCGAAACAATGTGGCTTTTTTCATAACAAAAACGCGCATATCCGTAAAACCCCTTTTTGAGTTATACATACGATATACGCGTTCTGTTTATTCATGTTTTTTTATTCGGTTTCTTCGGGCTCTTCGACTTCCTCAATGTCGAGGTCATCGTAGTGGATATCGATGTAATTGAGCTCGACGTTCCCGGAGGAAAATTCCGTTTCGGGACGGGAATAGATCGCCTTATCCTCAGAATATACGTCTACAATGCCTTCTGTGATCGCATGTTCGGAAAGATACGCCATAACGCCTTTTGTCCACTTGATCTTGAGCTCGATATGCTCGGAATCCCCGAATCGGATCTCGATCCCGCTGTGGTTATAGAGCTTGATGTTCGTGATCACGTCAATATCGACCCGTTCGATCTCTCCGTCGAAACCTGCCTTCTTGAGCTCTGTCAGCAGCTCGCAGAGGATGCTCTGCTTGAAGGTATCT
>JAZRGP010000167.1:0-3038 GCA_045644225.1 Christensenellaceae bacterium
CAGCATAGCGGCAGGCAAAGGACGGACGATGGAAAAAGAGCGAAAAGATGAAGCTCAGGAACAGATAAATAAACGGAAAAGGGGTTTGCGCAGAGCGACGCTGATCGTATCGGGCGCGGTCGTTTTGTCCGTGGCGGCGACAGAGATGATGCTGCTCGTGCTTTTCGGCAGAAAGGGAGCGCCATCCGAGGCGGAGTTTCCGCTGCAGGAATGGGCGTATCACGAGGACCTGTACTGGCACGAGGTTCAGTACCCGTCGGGCGATAACCGGCTGAAGGGATATATGATCACAAATCAGGACCCCAAGGCACTTGTGGTGATCGCGCACGGCATGAATGCATCTTCCGACGGATTTGAGCCGGTCGTCCGCTATTTTGCGAAAAAAGGCTATGCGGTATGGATCTTTGACGGAACGGCAAGCGGCAGAAGCGAAGGCTCGCGGGTCGTCGGGCTGCAGCAGCAGCGCTACGATATCCGCGCGGCGATGGAATACATCCGCGGGCAGAAGCTTTTTGAGCATATTCCGCTGGTGCTTCTGGGACACAGCGCGGGAGCATACGGTGCGGCATGCGAGGCAAAGCAGGCAGATGCGGATGCGGTCGTATGCGTTTCCGGATTTTCCGCTCCGCTGACAACGATGCGCCACTGGGCAAGGAACTACACCTCTGTGCTCGCAGACCTGCAGTATCCCTTCCTCTGGGCGCGCCAGCATCTTTCCATGGGTACGCAGACCAATGACTCCGCGGTCGAGGCGCTTGCGGCGCTGGATATCCCTGCGCTGGTGATCCAGGGAGCAAATGACGAGACCGTCGAAGAGGCGATCAGCCTGTATCATCAGAGCAAAAAGAAAGCCCCCAAGAATGTTTCCTTTATTCTGGAGACCGACCCGAATTTTGACGGACACGAAACCATTCTTTTTAATAAAACACAGGAGAATACGGAGCTGCTCGATCAGATCGATGCATATATCCGATCCTGCATCTCATAACCACGGGAAACACATTAAAACCGATAAAACGAGGAGAAATAACTTCCATGGCTCAGAGATTTAGCCCTGAATACAAGACAATTGACGAATATGTAGCGGCAAAACTGAAAAAGTTTTCCGAAACCGAAAAGAACTTCAGCACGCTCTTTGACATGATGTTCTCGGAAAAAGACAACATCATTTTCGAAAAAAGCGAAGGCTACAGAATCGTCGAAACGACCTACGGACAGTGCCGTGATTCCATCGAGCGCCGTGCCTTTCAGCTGAAGCGCCTGCTGGGCGATATCCCCGAAGGCTCGACAGTCGGATTATATATGCAGAACGGCCGCGAGTGGATCGAACTGTTCTGGTGTATCCTTATCTGCGGCTATCATCCGATGCTGATGAACCTGCGCCTTGACCATGCCGTGCTGGAAAACGCGATCGCAGTCTATGATGTGAAAGCAGTCGTCGTCGACCAGCCGATGGATTTCTCCGTGCCGATGATCAGCGCGGAAGAGACCGAGCCGACGGACGAACGTATGACCCTCGGGGAATTCGGCAGCGAGATCATGTTTATGTCCTCGGGTACGAGCGAGCATATCAAGGTCTGCGTTTATACCGCGGAGGAATTCTATTACATTCTTTGCAACAGCTACAATATCATTCAGGAAAGCGCAGAGATAAAGCGGCATTATAACGGAAAGCTCAAGCAGCTGATGTTCCTTCCGCTGTATCATATCTTTGGCTTTGTTACTGTTTATTTATGGTTTGCGTTCTTCTCGAGGACGCTGGTACTGCTCAGCGACATGATGCCGCAGACCATCCAGAATACGATCCGCAGACACGAAGTAACGCATATTTTTGCGGTGCCGCTGCTCTGGAACAGGATCTACGATCAGGCGCTGCATACGATCCGCAACCGCGGAGAAGCGACCTGGAACAAATTCCAGAAGGGCATGGGCATCTCCCGCAAGCTTTCGTCCTTCCCGCGGCTCCACCGTGCTTTCGCAAAGAAGGCATTCAAAGAGATCCGCGAGAACATCTTCGGCGACAGCATCTGCTTCATGATCAGCGGCGGCAGCGAGATCAGACCTGCGGTTCTGGAATTCATGAATTCGATCGGCTATCATCTGGCGAACGGCTACGGCATGACCGAGATCGGCATCACCTCCGTAGAACTCGGGGACGATCCGAAGCTGCGCTCGGGCGGCTCCGTCGGCAGACCCTTCGATTCTCTCGAATATAAGATCGACGAGGAAGGACAGCTGCTTGTCCGCGGCAGATCCATGGCATGCAGCATCATGATCGACGGCGAGCGCAAAGACCGCACGGACGACTGGTTCAGAACGGGCGACCTTGCGGAATGCCGCGACGGCAGATACTACATCCTTTGCCGTCGGGATGACGTGGTGATCTCTCCCTCGGGCGAAAACCTCAACCCGAACCTCATCGAAAGAAAGCTGGAAGGCAAGGGCATCCGCACCGTCTGCCTGACGGGGATCAGAGAAAACTCCGTTATTCAGCCGATCCTGCTCGTTTCCGTGCAGCCGTTTGTCGCGAAGGAGGTCCTTGCGGAAGTACGCAAGAGCCTGATCGCGCAGCTGAGGGAGCTGGGGCTGGATACGCAGGTCGGCAGGATCGTTTTCGTCAAAGAGCCTCTGCTGGAGGCTGATGATATCAAGCTGAACCGCGTACGCATCGCAAGAAAGCTCAGCGAAGGCAAGTTCACCGTCGTCAGACCCGAGGATGCCGAGCAGAGCGACCAGAGCGAGCTCAAGGAACATATCCGTACGCTTTTCGCACAGGCGCTGAACATCGCTAACGAGGATGTCTCCGACGGAGATGACTTCTTCCTCGACAAAGGCGGCAACAGTCTGGATTATTTCTCCATCATCATGCAGCTGCAGAACACCTATGAAGTAGGCTTCCCCGCAGATGCGGAGCGCAGCCTGAGCAGCGTGGAAAGCCTCGCGGAATTTATTCTGGAAATGGTGAAGAATCGTGATTAAATTTTGGAACTGGTTTGTAAAGATCACAGCATGGCTGCCTCAGCTTATCTGCTTTCGAC
>JAZRGP010000168.1:0-3766 GCA_045644225.1 Christensenellaceae bacterium
AGTTGCCTGCGTTTTCTGCCTTTGTAACTGCTACCTGGCCGTTTACCATGTAAGCAGCTGTGAAGTCAGAATATTCTTTACGTTCATCGTTTACGCCCATCATGTTCCAGATGCAGTCGATGTTCTTGGATTCAAGTTCGAGTTCCTTGTTGTCCCAGTCGATGATGACGAATTCTGCGTCAACGCCGAGCTTTTCGCAAGCAGCATATGCCATGTCTGTATCGAAGCCAACGAGTGTGCCGTTTTCATCGTAGTAGTTAGCGGGGTCGAATTCTGTGATACCGATCACGAGTTCGCCTTTGTCTTCGATGTAAGCCCAGTCACTGTCAGACTTTTTCTTGCCGCAGCCAGCGAATGCTGCCATAGCCAGAACGACTACGAGTACGAGAGCGATGAGTTTGATTGTCTTTTTCATGATTTTTCTCCTCTATTGTTGATAAATTTTTAAAAAAATACATTTTTATAGGGAACATTCCGTTCCCTTTATCGCGTTATCATTTTAGCACGCTAAAACGATAATGTAAAGCCTTTTTTTAAAAAAATTTTCATAACTTTGCAAAAACTGCTTTTTTATCGGGATTTTTTGCACAAAAAACCGCCATTCAGGCGGTTTTAAAGTTCTTTTACATATTATTGTATTCCGTGCGTGCGATGATCTCATCCTGCGTTTCCTTCATCAGTGCTGTGAAGAATGCGCTGAAGCCGCTGACGCGGACGACGAGGTCTTCATATTGCTCGGGATGCTGCTGTGCTTGGATGAGCGTTTCGCGATCCACGACATTCAGCTGGATCTCCATGCCGCCATCTGCGAAATAACCCTCGATCAGTGCGCGGAGCGCCTGCTGATGTGCTTCACTTTCGAGGAAAGACGGAGCAAACTTGAGATCGAGCACCATTCCGTTGGTCGCGGCGGAGAGGTCTGTCTTCAGAACAGAGTTCGCAACTGCGGTCGGTCCGACGAGCCCCCTGCCCTGCGACGTGCCGAAGCCGTTCGAGAGGCTGACCTTTGCGTTTCTGCCGTCTGCGCCTGCGCCCGTGCGCAGACCCATCTTGGAGTGATCCTCTACCGTATAGAGACCGAGCTGGAATTTGCCGCCGCGGGGATTATCGAATGTTTCGATATGTGCGGAGAACTGCGCGATGATATCCGCGAGGAGCCCATCCGTAAAGGCATCTTCTTCACCGAATTTGGGTGCATTCCTGAGCCTTGCCTGCAGGATTTCGTATCCCGCGAAATCCGCCGCCATCGCTTCGGCAAGTTCACCGAGCGAGCAGAACTTATCTTCAAAAACGACCTTGCGGATCGCGGAGAGCTCATCTGCGACGGTCGCCATGCCGCAGAGGTTGATGCCCGTATTGTTATAGACCGTGCCGCCGCCCGTGACGTCGATGCCCTTCTCTATGCATCCCTCCATCAGTGCGGAAAGATAGGGCGTGGGATAGAGCTGCATGACGGTCGGGTCGAGCAGGTTGACCGCCTTTGCGGAGAGGTCTGTGAAAAACCTCATCTCATCGAGATACCACTGATAAAACGCATCGAAATCCGCAAAATCATCGAGCGCTTTTGCATCCTTCAGCGGGAAACGGTCTCCGCTGACGAGGCATCTGCCGCCCGTCATCATCAGCTCCAGGATCATGGGCAGGTTGATGCGCAGGACCTCCGTCTTGGAATATTCCTTGGAAGGTGTTCCCATCTCCACGCAGCCGATCAGCGCATAGTTCTTTGCATCTTCTTCTGCGATGCCCATGCGTTTCTTTGCGGCGATACAGACCGCGTCGTTGAAGAGCGCAGGAAAGCCCGTTCCCGTGCGGATGTTCGCGATCGCCTCCGACCAGATGTCCTCGGGCATATCGGGCGAATAACGCAGGCAGATCAGCGGCTGATCGAAGCGCATCTTGCGTGCGGACTGCAGAACGAGCATGGTGACGTCGTTGCCTGCCCAGCATCCGTCTGCGCCGATGCCGCCAACGGTAATATTCTGATAAGAATGGATGGTCGCGGCAAACTTGATGAACAGCGCATCCATGATATCGGAAGCATCTTCACGGGTCAGCCTGCCCGCGTCGATGTCTTTTTTATAGAAGGGATATAGATACTGATCCATTCTGCCGAGAGAAAGGCTGGAGGGTTCGTTCTCCACGAGCAGCAGCTCATGCGCGATCCAGACGACCTGCACTGCGCTGAAGAAGCTCGTCGGTGCGCCGAGGGTCAGCTCATGGCAGCTATCCGCGATGCGGCGGAGGGTCTCGCGGTATTCGGGCTCATCCGTTTCGGAAAGCAGCTTCTCCGCGAGGGCTTCGTAACGCGCGATATAATCCACCGCTGCCTGCATGCAGAGGAACATCGCCTCGGTATAAGGCGAGTTATTCAGCGCATAGGCATCGCGTGCCTCGTCGCGCAGCCCTGCAAAGCCGACTTCCAGCAGCTTGGGGAAGCCTGCGAGGATGTGTCCGCTCTCCCAGTGCTTGAAGAGCCAGTTTTTGACGCCCAAAGCAAAGGTGTTCATCAGCACCTCGTTCTCCGAGCCCTGCTCAAAGCCATAGAATGCGATGCACTCGCGGGATTCACGGTAAGGATCGATATCGCAGGGCGGACGGCGCGTCGGATCGAAATCCGAGGGCATGTCCATGGGGAGCGTCGTATTATAAGTATAGCGGTATGCAAAACCCGCGAGGATGTCTTCTTTTTTTAAGTGGATCTCCTTTTCTGCGAGGAAGGCAGCGAAGGCACGCGCAAACTGCTGTGCTTTGTTGAGGTCTGCGTGTTTTGCGATCTCGCGTTCGTATACGATATCGCGATGCGGGATCTCATAGCGCTTATGGTCCTCCAGACGGTGCGCCTTCAAAAACGCGATGCGGGGAGATAAGTTGAGTTCGGGAGCGGTCATGTTTTTGTCTCCTTTATAGGTCGATCAGTGACTTGAGCAGCTAAATCTTGAACTTTTTGCCAATATTGATTTTTTATTTCTTTAAATAAATGGTTATTTGAATCAAGACCCGGTCGCCATGTGCCATTCTTTTTAGCTTCTGCTATGATTTCCTCACATTTTTGATTCAGTTCTTGAATCAGTTCCCAATATTTTGCTCTTCCTTCTTCGTAGGTCATGGTTCTAGTTCGCCCGATGTATTTTTGCCAAGATTAAATCTATAGATCATATTTTCAGCAACTGCGGCAGCAGTTGTGAGTAAAAGTTTTTGGATTCTTAAACCTTTTTACAAAAAGGTTTAAGCCCCGCGGGGGCGTCTTATTTAAATAACTCCTCATATTTCCTCATATCCTCAGAAGAAGGCGAGGTGAAGCGGCCGCGGGCAGGGAGGAAATGGATGCTCTCCTTGCGGATGCCCATATCGTGATACGGAAGCAGGCGGAGCTTTTCGGGAGGAGCAGGCAGAGAACGAACGATCTCTGCGATCGCGGGGAGTTCATCAGTATTTGCATCGGGAACGACGGGGATGCTCAGCCAATAGGGATTTCCCGAAGCGGAAAGCCTGCGGAGGTTATCGAGGATCTGTGCGTTATCCGCACCCGTCAGACGTCGGTGCGTCTCGGCATCTGCGGCTTTGAGATCCGCGAGGATGAGCGGACGGTACGGGAGGATCTTTTCGATATTCTCCCACGGAACATGGAGCGCGGTATCGATCGCGACGTGGAGCTGCTGCTCTGCGGCAAGCCTGCAGACCTCAGCGGCGAAATCCGCATCGAGGAGCGGCTCTCCGCCCGAAAGCGTCAGTCCGCCGCCGTTTCGGTAATATCGCTTATCCTTGC
>JAZRGP010000169.1:0-1307 GCA_045644225.1 Christensenellaceae bacterium
GTATCCTTTATCACGCGCAGCGATGACTTTGACTGCGGCATCATGATCTCCGCAAGCCACAACAAGTTCTATGACAACGGCATCAAGCTCGTCAACTCCGCAGGCGAAAAGATGGAGGATTCCGTCATTGCAGAAGTCGAGCGTTATCTCGACGGTGAATTTGAGATCCCCTATGCAGAACGCGAAAACATCGGCAGAACAGTCGATTACTCCGAAGGCAGAAACCGCTACATCGGCTATCTCATCTCGCTCGCGACACATTCCTTCAAGGGCAAGCGCATCGGTCTCGACTGCTCCAACGGCTCTACATGGATGATCGCAAAGAGCGTATTCGATGCCCTCGGCGCAGATACCTTCGTCATCAACAATACACCCAACGGCATGAACATCAACGAAAACTGCGGCTCCACATGCATCGAAGTCCTCAGAGATTTCGTTGTTGAAAACAAGCTGGATGCAGGCTTCGCCTTTGACGGCGACGCAGACAGATGCCTTGCCGTTGCAGAAGACGGCCGCATCATCAACGGCGACATCATCGTCTATATCTGCGGCAGATATCTCCACGAACACGGTCAGCTCCCCACGGGCAAGGTCGTCACGACCATCATGTCCAACATGGGTCTTTATAAGGCGCTCGAAGCTGCGGGCATCGGCTATGAGCAGACCAATGTCGGCGATAAATACGTCTATGCGAACATGCGCGAATACGGCCACCGCATCGGCGGCGAAGAATCCGGCCATATCATCTTCAGCAAATATGCGACGACAGGCGACGGCATGCTGACAGCACTGAAGCTCATGCAGGTCATGCTGGACTGCAAGCTCCCGCTCTCCAAGCTCGCTGAACCCGTTCAGTTCTATCCGCAGACGCTCCAGAACGTCCGCGTCAAGGATAAGGACGTCATCATGAAGGACGCAGAGATCATCTCCGCAGTCAACCGCATCACCAAGGAACTCTCCGGCGACGGACGCATCCTGCTCCGCAAGAGCGGCACAGAGCCCGTCATCCGCATCATGGTCGAAGCATCTTCCAAGGAAACCTGCGACAAATACGTCGGTCAGATGGCTAAAATGCTGGAAGAAAAGGGGTATACCGCGTGAATATCACAATCTCCGCTCTGCTCGATCTCGACAAGACGATCGCCGCAGAACTCTTTAACGGTCTGACATATCCGCACGAAGCACTGGAGCATATCTCCGCATTTATTCTGAAGCTCGGTGAGACCCTCCCCGAAGAGGAGTTCGACCATCCCGAAGAGGGAATCTGGATCGCAAAGGATGCCAAGGTATTTCCCTCGGCATATATC
>JAZRGP010000170.1:0-1627 GCA_045644225.1 Christensenellaceae bacterium
TTATGGCACATGCAAACGGAGCAAGGACCATCGAAGCAGCGGTAAAGGCAGGCATCGACAGCATCGAGCACGGAGCATATATGGACGACGAGGCGGTATCAGCACTTGCGGAGAGCGGTGCGGCATGGGTGCCGACCATCTCGACCGTGGGAAACCTCATCGGCGACGGAAGATATTCTGCAGAGGCGCTGCAGAGGATATATGACTATCAGCGCGAGAAGATCGCGCGGTTCTGCAGTCTGGGCGGCAGGCTCGGACTGGGCAGCGACGCAGGAGCATACCTCGTGCCGCATGTGAAAGGAATTCAAACGGAATACGACCATCTTAAGGACATAGTACCCGATGCGGATAAGGCCTTTGCTGATGCAGAGGAATTTATCAGAAGGAGATTCAGGAGGGGATACGCAAAATGAGAATGAGAAGAAAATGCAATCTGGAAGCACGCCTTGAGGCATGCGGAGAAATGCTTCTGTATCCCTTTATCGAGGAACGGAACAGCAAGATCACAAATGAGATCAAGGAATATATCGACATCACGGAGCTCTTTGGTGCCGAACGACCGTTAGAGCTGGAGATCGGCTGCGGTATGGGCGGATTTGCCTGCGAACTCGCAAAGCGCAATCCGGATAAAAACATCCTTGCCGTGGAAAAAAGCGAAAACGTTATCGTGGAGGGCTGCGAACGTGCGATCCGCGAAGGGATCACGAATCTGCGCTTCCTCACGGTCGGTGCGGAATATCTGCCGAAGTTCCTGAAAGAAGGTTCGGTATCGCGGATCTACCTCAATTTCTCCTGGCCGTTCCCCAAAAAGACCTATGCGAACCACCGTCTCACGAACCGACGTTTCCTCGAGATCTATGAGCAGCTGCTTGCGGAAGGTGCTGAGATCCACCAGAAGACGGACAACATGCCCTTCTTTGAATACTCGATCGAAGAGCTGACGGCATACGGCTTTGCGCTCAAGAATGTATCGCTCGATCTGCATAACAGCAGCTTCGATGCGGAGAACATCCGCACGGAATATGAGAAGAAGTTTGCCGCGATGGGCAAGCCGATCTACAGACTCGAAGCATATCTGAAATAAAAATACAAACGCATCTGAAGGATCGGATGCGTTTTTTATTATCTACAGACAAGATATTAAAAAACTTAACTAAACGTTTGCTTGACGATATCGCTCGAATATGTAAAAATATAAGGGTAATTATCTTTATTTTATATTTTTTATTTTTTAGGAGGGACTTATGCCATTATTCAAGAAATGTGCAAAGTTTACGCGGGCGAAAGATATGATGGACCTGGGGATATACCCGTATTTCCATGAACTGGAGTCCCGTCAGGATGTTGAAGTAATGATGGAGGGGCAGAGAAGGATCATGCTCGGCTCCAACAACTATCTCGGACTGACGGTCCATCCCGAAGTAGTCGGCGCGGGGATCAGGGCGCTGGAACAGTACGGCACGGGATGCTCGGGCTCGAGATTTTTAAACGGAACACTGAATCTGCACACACAGCTTGAACGTGAGCTTGCGGAATATGTCGGATATGAGAGCGCAGTGACCTTCTCTACGGGTTTCCAGAGCAATCTCGGGATCATCAGCGGCATCACAGACCGCACAGACTTTAT
>JAZRGP010000171.1:0-4922 GCA_045644225.1 Christensenellaceae bacterium
GAGCGCCTTCATTGTTCCTGTCATAATTGATTAACCTGCCTTGTTCACAAATAAAAGTTCCTGACCCGCGAGGAGGATTCACCGCGGATCAGGGTTGTTGGTTCTTTATTTCATTATATTACTTTCTCTCGCCTGCTTCAAGCGCCTTGGATTCGAACTTTTCTCTGCTGGTAAGCATAGAAGTCATACCGCCGTCGCAGAGGATATTCGCACCGTTGAAGTAGGATGCATCGTCGCTTGCGAGGAAGAGCGCAGCCTTTGCGATTTCTTCGGGCTTACCTGCGCGTCTCTGCGGAATGTTGTCGTTCCAGTGTTCTTCGCACTCTTTCGCATTGGGAGAAGCCGCAAGGATGTCGTTCCAGATCTCTGTCGCGATGAGACCGGGAGACAGCGCATTGATGCGGATGCCCTTTTCTGCGAGTTCAACAGCAACGGACTTTGTCATGCCGACAACGCCCCACTTCGCTGCGTCATACGGAGCTGCGCCTTCCAGGCAAGCGTGCGTATGAACGGAAGTGATGTTGACGATGGAGCCGCCGCCGGTCTTGACCATTTCCTTGACAGCCGCGGAGGTGCACATGAATGTGCCGCGAAGGTCTGTATTGATGACTCTGTCCCAGTCCTCGAGTTCAACTTCGAGGAAAGGCTTAACAAAGTTTACACCTGCGTTGTTGATGAGAACGTCTACTCTGCCGTAATGCTTTACGGTTTCTTCAAAGAGAACTTTGACATCCTCAGGCTTGGAAACGTCGCACTTTACGAAGATCGTGTCGTAACCCTTTGCATTGAGGTCATCGCTGACGGGCTTGCCGTTGACTTCTCTTCTGGAAGAGCAAACGACCTTAGCGCCTTCTTCTGCGAAAAGCTCAGCGATCGCCTTGCCGATACCTGCGCCGGAACCTGTTACTACACATACTTTATCTTTTAATCTCTGCATAGTTCTCTCCTTTTTTCTTTTTATTATACGTTAATTGCAAAAGCTTATGCAACAGCCTTTTCATCACGCTTTTTCGCAGTTTCGACCTTAACGCCGAGTTCTCTGCGCTGCTTGATGATGGTATCCATTACAACTGCGAAGATCAGGATAAGACCTGTGCAGACGTTCTGCCAGAAAGTATCAACGCCCAGCATGTTGAGTGCGCTTGTGAGCATTGCCATGAAGTGTGCGCCCAGCGTTGCGCCGAGGATCGTACCTTCACCGCCGGAGAGGCTGGCACCGCCGATAACGCATGCTGTGATGACCTGCATTTCCATACCTGTACCGATCGTAACGGAAGCGTTGCCGAAACGTGCGGAGAATGTTACGCCGACGAATGCTGCGAGTACGTCAACGATGATGAATGCGATAACCTTGATGCGGTTTGTCTTCATACCTGTCATTGTAGCAGCCTTTTCATTGCCGCCGATGAAGTAGAACTGACGGAAGAAACGGAACTTTCTCAGCAGGATCTCAAATACGATAACGATGATGATCATGTAGATGATCGGGAGCTGGATGCCTGCGATGCTCTTCTGACCGAGGTTTGTGAAAGCTTCGGGGAGACCGATGATGGTATAGCCTTCAGCGATGATCTGTGTGAGACCTCTGAGGATATACTGTGTGCCGAGCGTTACGATGAACGGGCTGATGTTCCACTTGATTACGAAGAAGCCGTTTACAACACCGACGAGTGCGCCGAGCAGCAGAGAGCCGAGGATCGCAACGATGATCGGAAGATTGTAGTTCATCATGAGCTGGCAGCAGATAACACCGGAGAGCGCGGACATCGAACCAACGGAAAGGTCCATCATGCCCGTTACCAGCAGCGCACACATACCGCATGCAACTACTGCTGTGGAAGACATGGAGATGAGGATCGCCATGATGTTGCCCATGCCGAGGAACTTCGGTCTGACGCAGACCATGATAACCGCGAAGAGCACGATCAGAACGAACAGCGCTGCTTCTCTGACTTCAAATAATTTCTTTAAGCTGAATGAAGATTTTTTCTTTTCAGACATTGTGTTTTACCTCCTTAGTGATTCTGGCCTGTTGCAATGGATACAACAGATTCTTCAGATGCTTCATGCGCACCGAGCTCGCCGTTTACTCTGCCATCCTTGACAACGTAGATCCTGTCGCTGATATTGAGGATCTCGAGAAGGTCGGAAGATACTACGAGGATGCCCATTCCCTGGTCCGCAAGGTCTCTCAGGATCGTATAGATCTCTGCCTTTGCGCCGACGTCTACGCCCTTGGTCGGTTCATCGACGATGAGGAACTTGGGATTGAGTCCCAGCCACATCGAGAGAAGGACCTTCTGCTGGTTACCGCCGGAGAGATTGCCCGCAAGCTGTTCTCTGGAGGGTGTTACAACATGCAGAGACTTGATGCAGTCGTCTGCAAATTTTTTCATATCCTTATCCGAAAGCACGCCGAACTTGTTTGCGAAGCTTCCGAGCTGAGGAGCGACACAGTTATCCGCGATGGTCTTCTTGAGGAAGAGGCCGTCGAGCTTTCTGTTTTCGGATGCATATACAACGCCTTTCTCGATCGCGTCGGAAGCGCTCTTAGCGAGATAGGGTTCGCCGTTCAGCAGCATTTCACCGCCGCAGAGCTTATCGAGGCCGAATACGCACTTTGCCATTTCGGAACGACCTGCGCCGACGAGGCCGTACATACCGACGATCTCACCGGGATGTACATCAAAGGAGATATCCTTGAATTCATAGAGATGCGCAAGGTTCTTTGCCTCAAAGAGCTTCTTTGTATAATCGATCTTAGCGGTTCTGTCGATATGCTTTTCGACGATCTCTCTGCCGACCATCATGCTGACGAGCTTATCTTCGTCGATGCTGGAGACGGGAACGGTATCAACGTTCTTGCCGTCGCGCAGAACCATGACTCTGTCCGCAACGTCCATAATCTCGGAGAGGTGGTGCGAGATATAGATCATAGAGATCCCGCGCGCCTTGAGTGTTGCTATATTCTTAAAGAGCTTCTCGGACTCTACCTGAGTCAGCGAGGAAGTCGGTTCGTCGAGGATCAGTACCTTAGGATCATGAGAGAGCGCCTTCATGATCTCGACCATCTGCTGCTTCGCGATAGTAAGGAATTTTACCGGTGTTGCGGGATCGATCGTTTCTTCAAAGATGTCGATGATCTCCTGAGCCTTTGCATAGAGCTCCTTCTTCTTGATAAAACCGAGCGCATTTTTCGGCTGACGGTTCGGGAAGATGTTTTCCGCAACAGAGAGTTCGGGGATCAGGGAAAGTTCCTGAAATACGATGCCGATGCCGAGGTTCGCAGCATCGTTTGCCGAAGCGATGTTTACAGGCTTGCCATCGAGGATGATCTCGCCTTCGTCCTTTTTATATACACCGCTCAGGATGTGCATCAATGTAGATTTGCCTGCGCCGTTTTCCCCAGCCAGCGCCAGGACCTCGCCCTTAGCGAGATTCAGATCAACATGGTCGAGCGCCAATACGCCCGGGAACCGTTTCGTTACGCCGCGCGCTTCCAGCACATACTGCATGACAGTTCCTCCTTTTATCTAAAAATTAAAAACTGATTAACTCAGTCTTTTATGGGAGACCCGCCCCGAGCGGGATGCTCGGGGCGGGCTTTATTTGGTTTATGGTTTTGTTATAAGTTTTGGTTTCGGAAATTACTTGGAATTTCTCATGAAGTAAGAAGCGTTGCTAGCATCTACGAATACAACGCCTGTGTCGATCGTAGCGGGAGCGAACTTGAAGTTAGCAGCTGCGTTGTCTGTTGTTACAGCAACTTCTGCGTGCTTGAGGTTGTAGAGGATCTCGAGAGCGAGGAAGGGCATCAGAGCGGAGTTCTGAACGAGTGTGCCGTAGATTTCGCCGTCAACGATCTTTTCGAGAACCTGCTGGTCTCTGTCCATTGTGATAACCTTAACCTGGCCAACCATGCCGAGTTCTTCAAGAGCTGTTGCAACAGCAGCGCCGCCTACAGCGTCTGTGCAGCCGATACCCTTGATGTCGGGGTTTTCCTGAAGGATAGCCTTAGCAACGTCGATGGAAACAACGGGGTCAGACTTTGTATCGCCGACCTGAACAACTTCGATACCGGGATATTCAGCAAATGCTGCTTCGTAACCGTCCCAGCGGAGCTTGTGGAGTTCTGCGGAGGGCTGTGTCATGATAGCAACCTTACCTTCGCCGCCGATAGCTTCAGCGAGCTTAGCGCCGCCCATCTTACCAGCGTCGAAAGAACCTGTACCTACGAAGGATGTTCTGTTGGAGGAACTTACGTCACCGTCAACCGTTACGACCGGGATGCCTGCTGCTTCAGCCTTGTTGATAACTGCTGCAAGAGTTTCTTCCTGACCGAATGTGATGATGCCATCGGGTTCTTCAGCAATAGCCTGTTCGAAAGCTGTGATCATAGCATTGATGTCACCGTCAGCGGGACCTGTGTACTTTGTTTCAACGCCGAGCATTTTGCCTGCTGCTTCCAGACCGATCTTATGATCATAGAAGTATTCGAGGTTACCCCAGCAATATACACCGATGTAAAGGTCATCGGATGCGTCAACTGCAGCTGTTTCTTCAGCCTTTGCACCGCAGCCAACGAAGATCGTAAGGCACATAGCGAGTACCAAAATAAGAGCTAATACTTTTTTCATGGTTTTTCCTCCTGTTGAGTTGTTTTAGGATGGTTTTATTGTACTTTCTTTCTTTTTTTATTTACATGAACGCGGATGCAATCTTCCTGCAACAAAATTGACCAAAAAAACGGCCGCAAACGCGACCGCTGTTGATATTTTGTCATTCGGAATGAATTATTTTTACTTTTTGATGTTTTCGAGATACTGAGAAGGCGTTACACCCGTGATCCGCTTAAAGGTTTTGCTGAAATGGTTATAGTTGTTGTATCCGACTTCCTCCGCGACCTCGTAAACCTTCTTTTC
>JAZRGP010000172.1:0-5839 GCA_045644225.1 Christensenellaceae bacterium
AACGCGCGAAAAGACAGGCGTATGCACAGGCAGCTATGCGATCAACCCCGTTAACGGCAGAAAAGTCCAGATCTGGCTCGCAGACTACGTTCTCGCAAGCTACGGTACGGGCGTTGTTATGGCGGTTCCCGCACACGACGAAAGAGACTACGAGTTTGCACAGAAGTTCGGCATGGAGATCATCCGCGTTGTCAAGGCTGCAGACCCGAACGAAGACGATGCACTGCCCTTCACAAGCTATGAAGGCGTTCTCGTAAACAGCGAAGAGATGGACGGTCTTACCGTAAGAGAAGGTAAGGAAGCTGTCATCAAGAAGCTGGAAAAGGATGCTCACGGCGCATTCAAGACAAACTACCGTCTGAGAGACTGGCTCATCTCCCGTCAGCGTTACTGGGGCGCTCCCATCCCGATCGTTTACTGTGACGACTGCGGCGAAGTTCCCGTTCCCGAAGATCAGCTCCCCGTTGAACTTCCCTACGACGTTGACTTCACTCCCGACGGCACATCCCCGCTCGCTAAGCACGCAGGCTTCGTAAACACAGTCTGCCCCAAGTGCGGCAAGCCCGCTAAGCGCGATGTTGACACAATGGATACATTCGTATGCTCCAGCTGGTACTTCCTGCGCTACCCCGATAACGAAAACACAGAACAGGCTTGGGATCCCGAAAAGATCAACAAGATCCTGCCCGTAGATAAGTACGTCGGCGGTGCTGAACACGCTTGCATGCATCTGCTCTATGCGCGTTTCTTCACGATGGCATTCCACGACATGGGCCTCGTAAACTTCGACGAACCCTTCCTCTCTCTGACGCACCAGGGTATCATCCTCGGTCCCGACGGTGAGAAGATGTCCAAGTCCCGCGGCAACGTCGTATCTCCCGATGCTTACGTTTCCAAGTACGGCTCCGACGCATTCCGTATGTACCTCGGCTTCGGCTTCGACTATGTCTCCGGCGGTCCCTGGAGCGACGACGGTATCCGTGCAGTCAGCAAGTACCTCGACCGCGTTGAAAGACTCTCCGAAGTCATCCTCGCAAACAAGGATAACGGCACAGGCGCAGTGGACAAGGGCGTTAACTTCGTTCTCCACAACACCATCAAGAGCGTAACAGCCGACATCGAAAAGTTCTCCTTCAATACAGCGATCGCTCGTATGATGGAGCTCACAAATGCGCTCTATAAGTACACCGACGGCAAGTTCGACGGTAAGTATGCTTTCGAAGCATTCAAGAAGCTCATCCAGATCATGGCTCCGCTCGCTCCGCACTTCTGCGAAGAACTGTGGGAAGTCCTCGGTCAGGAATACAGCATCTTCAACACCGACTATCCGACATTCGATCCTCAGGCACTCGTTAAGGACGAGATCGAATATCCCCTGCAGGTAAACGGCAAGCTCCGTGCGAAGTTCACAGTTTCCGCTGACCTCGGCAAGGAAGAACTGGAAGCTTACGTTCGCGAGAACTACCCCGAAGTATTTGACGGCAAGCAGGTCGTTAAGTTCATCGCAGTTCCCGGCAGAATCGTAAACGTCGTTGTAAAGTAATCTCAACATCATAAAAGGACATCCGAAACGGATGTCCTTTTTTTCTTTTGTTAAACTCAGAAAAGATGCACGAGTGCATCGCTGATGCTTTTCACACCGATCAGCTCGATATCGCACTTGATGTTCTTGATGCATGCCGCAGGCAGGATCACGCGCTCCATGCCGAGGCGCTCTGCCTCGCGGATACGCTCTGCCGCCATGGATACATGGCGAAGCTCTCCCGTAAGACCGATCTCACCGAAGATGACTGTGCCTTTGCGGATGGGTTTGTTGCGGAAGCTGGAGACGATGCTCGCCGCCGCAGCCATATCTGCCGCAGGTTCATAAAGGCGGATGCCGCCGCCGACGTTTACATAAATATCCTGATTATAGAGCTTGAGCCCGATCTTTTTCTCCAGAACCGCCGTCACAAGGCTGATTCGGTTATAGTCAACGCCTGTTGCCATGCGCCGCGGCGTACCGAAAGCCGTCTCGCTGACGAGTGCCTCGATCTCCAGCAGCAGCGGACGTGTTCCCTCGACCGCGGAAAAAACACACGCACCGGGAACGTCCTTCTGGCGGGAGCTGAGCATGATCTCGGAGGGATTGGGAACCTCCCGCATGCCGACATCGCTCATCTCGAACACACCGATCTCGTTGGTCGAGCCGAAGCGGTTTTTGACCGCGCGCAGGATACGCAGGGAGCTGTTCCGCTCGCCTTCGAAATACATAACTGTATCCACGATATGCTCGAGCACTCTCGGACCCGCGATCGCGCCTTCCTTTGTAACATGACCGATGATGAAGACCGAGATTCCTGCTTCCTTCGCAAGGCGCACGAGCTTCACGGCACATTCCTTGACCTGACTGACGCTGCCCGGCGCAGAGGAAAGCTCATCGGAATAGATCGTCTGGATGGAGTCCACGATGAGGAAATCGGGCTTTGCCTCCTCCACCGCCGCAAGCACCTGCTTGAGCTCGGTCTCCGCGAGGAACATGACGGGGCTCTGTACATTCAGGCGCTCTGCACGCATGCGTACCTGCTCTCCCGATTCTTCCGCGGAAACATAGAGCACTCTGCCCAGCCTGCCGATGGAGTCCGCCATCTGCAGGAATAATGTGGATTTACCGATGCCCGGCTCGCCGCTCGCGAGCACCGCACTGCCCTTGACGATGCCGCCGCCCAGCACGCGGTTGAGCTCCTGCATATCCGTCTTTGTGCGCTTGTCCGAAAGCAGCGGAATATCCCGCATCAGCATGAGCTTCGAGGAATCGAACTTCACGCTCGGTGCGCTCTTTTTTGCCGCAGGAGAGGAGATGATGGGAGCGCACTCCTCCATCGTGTTCCATTCTCCGCAGTCGGGGCATTTCCCCATCCACTTCGCATTTTCATATCCGCACTGACTGCAGACGTATCTTGTCTTTTCCGCCATCAGAAATTCACCTCCGCATAGCGCACGATATCCGCGGATTTGTTGTATCCGCTCGTGACGTCATACCAGCAGACCATCTTTCCGCTGGCGTTGACGAGCCTGCCGCGGGAAATGTCCGAATTCAGCTTCTGCACCTGCTTGTTGCCCAGCAGATAGAGATAGATATCTTCACCTTTTGTATATACGATGTAGCTCTCCTCGATCTCGAAGTTCGCAACATCGCTGTCGATCAGCATAGGCGTAACACCCTCCAGCAGATAAAGCTCGGATGCCATGCCCGATACGGAGGACTGGAACGCGATGTCCTTGCCGTTCGTCTTGATATATTGCGCGAGCTTGCCCGGCTCGTTTACCTTTTCCACGCCTGTAGCGAGGTCCATCGTATAGATGCGGCTGCGGTTATAGCCATCCTCTGTCTGATAAGGGATCGCATATACCATCACGCCGTTCTGCATATTGACGGCACTCGGCACGGTCGGCAGACCCGAGAACACGCGGTAGGCAACGCTCTCAAACGTGCTGAGGTCAAAGAGATACAGTCTGTCGAGGTTGTCGCCTGCCTGCTGCATGAATGCGATGAGGTTTCCCTCGAGTGTGATCTGCGGAGCGGCATAGAGGTAATCCTTGATCGCTGTCTGCTTGCCGTTTCTGCGGTCATATACGCAGATCCTGCCGCCGCCGTTATCAGAGGAATCCAGAAAAACGATGAAATCCTTGTTCATGCGCATGGAGATCAGGTTATCGTATTTCATGTCGATGCCGCTGATTTCCCTTGTCTTCTGTTCGTCGATATTATAGATATACAGCTTTGCATAATGCACCGTTCCGCCGATGACCTCCGCGGAGCTGAATACGATCTCGTTCTCGAAGATAAAGGGATCGTTTACGCGGGAAACGTCGATCGCGGCTTCTTTCTGCAGATAGGATGCCGAAGCCTCTTCGACCGAGATCTCCGCCTCTGTCTCGAGGGAATCCCTGAAGTCATTCAGCTTGATCGGCACCTTTTCAGGCGGGTTCACAGCCCTGCTGATCGCAGGCACCGCAACAAATGCGATCACGCAGATCAACCCCACGATCACCGCACCGATCACTGCCCACTGCACGACCTTGCCCGTAAATGTCCCCATGAACTTTGCAAAAGCCGTTCGCCTGACGGTATAGTTCTTTTTCATCTTTCGCCGTACTTTCGGTCTCATATCAGAAAACAGTCCCTTTCACTGTCAATATTTCGATATCTTATTATATCATCCAATCCGCCTTTGGTCAAAAAACGCTTTGTAAATATTTTCGCGATCCCGATGTTTTTTTCCAGAAAAAAGGAGCGACCCTTTCGGATCGCTCCATATTCATTGATCTGTTTGTTTATGCCTTCTTAGCGGAGATCTTCTTGATAATGAAGAGTGTAGCGAGCGTAAGAACAACGCCGATCGCGAGAAGGACGAATGCATTCTGCGTGAAGCCTGCGATGATGTATGTTACGAAGGAGATCGCAGCAACCGTGATCGCATAGGGCAGCTGTGTGGAAACGTGGTTGATATGGTCACACTGACCGCCTGCAGAAGCCATGATCGTTGTATCGGAAATGGGAGAGCAGTGGTCGCCGCAAACTGCGCCTGCGAGGCAAGCGGAGATGCCGAGGATCAGCAGAGACTGATCAGCTGCGAACATTTCAACAACGATCGGGATAAGGATACCGAATGTACCCCAGGATGTACCTGTTGCGAACGCGAGCAGACAAGCAACGATGAAGATGATCGCGGGCAGGAAGTTTGCAAGACCTGCAGCTGCGCCTGCCATAAGAATGCGAACGTATTCAGCAGCACCGAGGAGACCCGTCATATTCTTGAGTGCTGTAGCGAGCGTGAGGATGAGGATCGCGGGAACCATTGCGCAGAAGCCCTTGGGGATGCATTCCATAGCATCCTTGAAGGTGATCAGTTCGCGAGCCATCAGGTAGATCACGATGATAACGAACGCGATGATGGAGCCGAGAGGCAGACCAACCGTTGCATCGCAGTCAGAGAATGCTGTGATAACGTCAGCACCGCCGAGGATGCCGCCTGTATAGAGCATACCGAAGATGCAGCATACGATGAGAACGATCACGGGGAAAATAAGGTCGAATACCTTGCCCTTGGGGTTGCCTTCTTCCATTTCTTCGCCCTTGCCATCGAACATACCCGTCGTGAAGAGGTCGCCGTTCACAGCATTTGCTTCGTGCAGCTTCATCGGGCCGTAATCGAACTTCATGAGTGCGAGACCGATGATGAATACGAATGTCAGCAGAGAGTAGAAGTTATAGGGGATCGCCTGGCAGAAGAGCGTGAAACCGGAAACGGAATCCGCGATGGACGTGCCTGCAACCGCAACTGCTACTGCAGCAGCCCAGGAAGAAACCGGAGCGATCATGCATACGGGAGCAGCTGTTGCGTCGATGAGGTAAGCGAGCTTTGCTCTGGAGATCTTCTTGGAGTCTGTTACGGGACGCATTACAGAACCGACCGTGAGGCAGTTGAAGTAGTCGTCAACGAAGATCAGTACGCCGAGAGCGAATGTAGCGAGCATAGCGCCGACTCTTGTCTTGATGTGTGTCGCTGCCCAGCGGCCGAATGCAGCGGAGCCGCCTGTCTTGTTGATGAGAGCAACGATCGCACCGAGAAGTACGAGGAACGCGAAGATGCCTGCTGTGCCGGAAACCGCATCGATGATGCCGGGGCCCGTTACTGCATCGATCGTGCCGATGAAGTTAAACTTGGAATAGATCATAGCGCCGGAAAGTACGCCAAGGAACAGAGAGCTGTAAACTTCCTTTGTAATAAGCGCCAGCGCGATAGCGAATACCGGCGGGAAGAGTGCCCAGAGTGTGTTTGTCGCATCAAATTCC
>JAZRGP010000173.1:0-5082 GCA_045644225.1 Christensenellaceae bacterium
CTTTATTTTTCAGCAACGATCTCAACAAAAACAGGATTCCCGCGATCACCGAGCCCGAAACCGAAAGCGATAGAATGATCCACATCGTATCACTCATGCTTCATTCCTCCGATAAACATACTGCGCAGCTCCTCGATCTCCTCCTCCGTAAAAGATTCGTTTGTTGCAAGCGCCGCAATCAGCGCTTTCGGGCTGCCGTTATAGAGTTTGTCGATCAGCTTGCGTGTGGAATATTCGTTATATTCCACCTCACTGACTCTCGGAGAATAATAGAACACTCCCCGCTTCTCCTGCGTTAATACTTCTTTCTGATGCAGGCGGCGAATCAGCGTACGGATCGTGGAATCCTCCCATGTGCTGCTCTGCAGCAGGACAGCTTTGATCTCGTTGATGGTCATTGCGCTCCCCGCTTCCCACAATACCCGCATGATCTCCAGTTCCGAATCGGAAATTCTCTCTGCAAGATTCAACATACTGCTATCTCTCCTTTCATGTTACACTTGTAACTATTTAGATTTTACATTTGTAACATCCGCTTTGTCAATCCTTTTATCCTAAAATATTTTTTTCTATGTTTTTTCTTTAATTCCTGTGTGAGTTATGATATAATATCTGCATCGAAATAAATTCACAGATATTGGAGTGCTTATATGTTTATCGGAGGACTTGACGTTGGTACAAGCGGATGCAAGATCAGCATCTACGACGAAAAAGGCAATTTTATCTGCAAGCATTATAAGGAATACGACAGCGTACGCGGCAATGATATCCAGGAGATCGACGCAAACGCTCTCTGGGATTCCGTTCAGGATGTCATCAAGGCAGCCGCTGATGAGGTCGGCAAGATCGCTGCGATCGGCGTAACGACTTTCGGTGAAAGCTTTGTCATGCTGGATGAGAACGACACCGTTCTGCTCCCCGCAATGCTCTATACCGACAAGCGCGGCAATGCGGAATGCGCTCAGTTCGATGCCAAGACAGTTATGGATATCGGCGGTGCTCAGCCGCACGGTATGTACAGCATCCCCAAGATCATGTGGATCAAGGAGAACCTCCCCGAAGTATACGCAAAGGCAAAGCGCATCCTGCTCTTCGAGGATTTCATCATCTATAAGCTCACGGGCAACGCACAGATCGACTATTCTCTCGCGTGCAGAACGATGGGCTTTGACGTCGAAAAGAAATGCTGGAGCGAAGAGATCTTCGGCAAGGCAGGCATCGACATCTCTCTGATGTCCAAGCCCGTTTGCGGCGGCACATCCGCAGGTCCCTCTACCCTCCCCTGCATCGAAGGCACGATCATCGTTAACGGCTGCCACGATCAGGTCGCAGCGGTCATCGGCGCAGGCGCTCTGGAAGAAAACACTGCTGTCGACGGTACAGGCACAGTTGAGTGCATCACTCCCGTCTTCCGCGAAGTTCCCAAGCACGAGGAATTCTACAACGGCAAATATGCGGTCGTTCCTCACGTTCTCGATGGCAAATACGTCTGCTATGCATTCTCCTTCACGGGCGGCGCAGCACTCAAGTGGTTCCGCGATACATTCTCTCCCGAAGCAGATTACAAGGACCTCGACGTTAACGTAAAGCAGGAGCCCACGGGCATCCTCATCATGCCGCATTTCGCAGGCGCAGCAACTCCCTATATGGACGAAAACTCCAAGGCTGTGTTCTCCGGCATCACGCTCTCCACAACAAAGGATGACCTCTATCAGGCGATCATGGAAGGCGTTGTCTACGAAATGCAGATCAACATGGAGCGCCTCGAAGCTGCAGGCATCCATATCGAAAGACTCTATGCTACAGGCGGCGGCGCAAACAGCAGTGCATGGCTGCAGATGAAGGCAAATATGCTCGGCAAGGAATTCGTAGCACTCGATGCTCCCGAAGTCGGCGCAGTCGGCACGGTCATGCTCGCAGGTCTCGCTGTCGGTGCATTCGAAAGCCTGGAAGAAGCTGCCAAGATCTATGTCAAGAAGGGCAAGACCTATACTCCCGATCCCGAAAAGACGGCTCTCTACCGTCCCTATTTCGAGAAGTATAAGCTCATCTACGACTCCTCCCTGCAGTGGAGATAACAAAGAATCAAATCGCAGAGCATCTGCGTAACAATCTATATAAAAATAAAAGGAGACAAAGAAATGAAGAGATCCGAACTCAATGCGATCATGAAAAAGACTGTAGAATTTTGCGACAAGATGAATTTCAAACTTCCGCCTTTCGCATACTTCACACCCGCTGACTGGGAAACAAAAGGTCATGAATATGACGAAATCAGAGACAACATGCTTGGTTGGGATATCACAGACTTCGGTTCCGGCGACTACTACAAAGTTGGCCTTCTGATGTTCACGATCCGTAACGGTAACTTCAATGATAAAGAAAAATACATCAAGCCCTATGCTGAAAAGCTCCTCATCGTTGAAGAAGAACAGATCACTCCCTACCACTTCCACTTCAGCAAGATGGAAGACATCATCAACCGCGGCGGCGGCAACCTCATCGTAAAGGCTTACAACCAGGACGAAAACAAGGGCCTCGATATGGTTAACCCCGTTAAGATCATGCAGGACGGCAGAACATACTATGTACAGCCTGGCGAAGAGATCAAGCTCACTCCCGGTGAATCCATCTCCATCCCCAACGGTCAGTACCACATGTTCTGGGGCGAAAAGGGCACAGGCACAGTTCTCGTAGGCGAAGTTTCCAAGGTAAACGACGACCGCGTTGACAACAACTTCCTCGAACCCACAGGTCGCTTCCCCGAAATCGAAGAAGACGAACCCGCTCTCTACCTCCTCGGCAACGAATATCCCGTAGCAAAGGACTGATGAGTCGCTCCCGCGGGGCTTAAACCTTTTTGAAAAAAGGTTTAAGAATCCAAAAACTTTTACAGCGCTTACCGCACTTGCGGTAAGCGTTTTTTATTGCAAAATTATTGCTTTCATCCAATCACACATTTATAATTAAATTAACACCTGAAAGGAGCAATTATATGGCAAAAAGCTTAGCCCATACAAATAAACTTGCCGAGTCAATTAGCGAAGATATTCCCGCTGAAGCAACTCTCGTTATCGTTGACGAAATAGAAAAAAACTGGGGTAATATCATCGTATCATCATCCATCCGTAAAAGAGCTGCAAAAAAATTCGGAGTAGAATTAGAAAAAGCTGAGAAATGGAAAACAATTTCAGATATTTTCAAGGAATTAGATTTGTCGGAAATTGCTAAGGCGCACAACAATGAAGCTGGTGAATTAAACAAATTTGCGGCAACCGTAATCGGCTGTATTTTTCCGGTGACATTCTTATTTATGAACAGAATTTCATCCCTTTCCAATGAAAAATCAGGGAAAATAGTTGAATTAATCGGTAAACCAACACCATCTCATTTACTTAATATAATAGCCCAGCGATTATCAGAGAAAAAATTCCTTACAGAAAAAGAATCCTGCATAACACAAATTAATAATATTGAGAACACATTGCTTTTATTGAATGAAGAAAAGTCGACAACAATCGCAACTCTGAGTGACGAAACAGCAAAGAAAGATCTTATCATCAGTCAGATTTCCAATGCAAGCCGAAACTTCTTGGTTAAACTCCTTAAGAAAAAGAAGCTATCAGCATTAACCGAAGAAAAAGCAAAACAATATCTCCTCATAGCGGATTTAACTGAACAATTGAGCGAACTTGACAATCAAATCAAAAATCTCTACGCAGAAAAGGCTCATCTTGAAGATAAAATTACTTTTATTGATCAGCAAAACGTTTGAAAACTATCGATACTTGCGCTTACCGCACTTGCGGTAAGCGTTTTTTTATATACAAAAAAGGATTTCACTTTCGTGAAATCCTTTTATAGTTAACTTTGTAAGAAGATTATTCTTCGCTGCCCTTGAGAGCCTGTGCAAGCAGGTCGCCGAGAGATGTTGTAGCATTTTCAGCGGGAGCGATAACGTAGGAGAATTCTTCTTCCTTTCTTCTCTTCTTTTCTTCGCGTTCTGCCTTTTCAGCTTCGATCTGCTCTTCTGTCTTTTCGGGAACGAGGAGTGCACGGATAGAAAGGCTGATGCGCTTCTTTTCGGGGTTAACTTCGAGAACCTTAGCTGTTACTGTCTGGCCGAGAGCGAGAACGTCTTCAACCTTTTCGATTCTCTTGTTAGCAACCTGAGAAATGTGTACGAGACCGTCGATTGTGGGTTCGAGTTCTACGAATGCGCCGAAGGGAGCAATGCGAACGACCTTACCTTCAACAACGTCGCCTACGAGATACTTCTGAGGAGCGAGATCCCAGGGCTTGGGCTGGAGCTGCTTGTAGCCGAGAGAGATCTTCTTCTTGTCAGCGTCAACGTTAACGATCTTAACTTCGATTTCCTGGTTTTCTTCAAGAACATCCTTCGGATGCTTGATGCGTACCCAGCTGATGTCTGTGATATGGAGAAGGCCGTCTACGCCGCCGATATCAACAAATGCACCGAAGTCTGTGAGTCTCTTAACTACACCCTTAACAACGCTGCCCTTTTCGAAGCCTTCGAACATCTTCTTTTCTTCTTCAGCAGCCTGTGCCTTGAGGACTTCCTTGTGAGAGAGAACGAATCTCTTCTGACGCTTGTCAACGTCGATGATCTTAACATCGAGAGTCTGGCCAGCGAATGTGTTGAGATCTTCTACATACTTAAGAGAAAGCTGAGAAGCGGGGATGAATGCATCGTAACCTTCGAGCTTGGAAAGTACGCCGCCCTTGATCGCCTTGGAAACTTTGCAGGAGTAGATCTTTTCCTGGTCGAGTTCTTCAACGAATGTCTTCCACTTCAGCTGGTTTTCAACCTTCTTGCGGGAAAGTCTTACATTGCCTTCGCCGTCGTTGAGAGTGATAACTTCTGCACGGATTTCGTCACCGGGCTTGAAGAGTTCTGTAAGCGCCTTGTCGTCTTCGATGGCAAGGTCTTCTTTTCTGATGATACCATCAGATTTATAGCCAATGTTAACGCAAACTTCGTCATCAGAAACCTGAACAACAACGCCGTTAATGAACTGTCCTCTCCTAATTTTTTTGAATGTTTTTTCAAGTTCTGCGAGG
>JAZRGP010000174.1:0-6120 GCA_045644225.1 Christensenellaceae bacterium
CCGGAGAACTCCGACAGCCCATCGTGATCTCCACAGCGACCATCGCTCTGCAGGATGCGATCCACGAGGAATACATTCCTTTTCTTTCGAGAGTTCTTACTCATTCTCGGTATATAGATGAACCCATTCTCTCGGTCGTCCGCAAAGGCAAGAGCAGATATGTCTGTGATAAAAGATTGAGAAAAAGACTGAAAAGCATCGACGTCGAAAAGAAGAGTGAGAAAAACACACAGGCTCTGCTGATGCTCAAGAAACATCTGGATATGGACAAGGTGGAGTATTTGAGCGGATATGACCGTAAGCAGGTTGCTGTTCCACGCACCTGCGACTGCGGTGACGATTGCAGGTATAACAGATTTATTGAGGACAGTTGTTCAGATAAGTATCTGTTCCAGATCTGCAACCATAACCTGCTTATCGCCGATGCGATCCGTACCCACTGCAACCGACACATGATCCTCCCCGGGTACTGCGCACTCGTAGTAGATGAAGCGCATAAGTTCCCCGCAGCGGCACGGCAGATGTTTGGCAGAACACTCGGGTATGATGAAGTGCTGTCACTTGTAAAAAGCCTCCGCGCGGAACATTACCCGCTGGCAGCATACAACTTTGTTGCAGCAGTAAAGCCTGTGATGAAAGGACTCATGGCTGAGTCGGATGAGGACAGACGAAAGTTCGAACGACAGAGACCGAAATACCTCGCAGAAAGCCTGAGAGTATTGGAGAGCATCCGAAAGGTTATCGGCCACGAATTATCTTATCATACAAGCCTGGAGCTTGGGCGCATGATCGGGACACTGCATCTCTTCACGGATGAGACAAGCGACATCATCCTGTATGTGGATGACGATGAACACGGTCGTCCCACGCTCTGCGCCGCAGCAGCAGATATGTCAGTTCAGATGGACAAAACGCTGTGGTCTCTGCCGCTTCCCATTCTGCTGACATCAGGAACATTGGCTGTCGGCGAGGACTTCACAAGATTCAAAGAGGAATCCTGCCTGAAAGGATGCGATAGGATTACTGAGTCTGTTTCTGTTTCTCCGTTTGACTATGAGAATAACTGCCTGCTGTATATTCCTCACTTTACTCCGTCCATAAGGGAAGGATCTCTTGAAGAATACTACGAGGACATCAGCTATGACATTTCGGAGCTTTTAAGTGTAAGCAATGGTCATGCTCTCATTCTTTTCAACTCTTACTCGGCGATGTCTGCGGTTCGGGAGTATCTGGAACAGTATAACTTTCCGCAGAACATCTTCGTACTGAACAGAAACAACCCACATACACTGGAAGCATTCAAAGAAAGTGAAAACGGGATCCTGCTTGCGACAGGCGCAGCGTGGGAAGGAATGGACTTCCCCGGAGATCTGGTGTCTATGCTCATTATCCCCAGACTCCCGTTCCCGATTCCGGATGCATTCAGCGATCATGAAAAGGAGAAATACGATTCCCTTCGTGAGTTCATCCACGCGGTCGCTCTTCCGGATATGCAGATCAAGCTGCGTCAGGGCTTTGGCAGAGCGATCCGCCTCGAAACGGACACCTGCGTTGTGGCAGTCCTTGATGAAAGAGCGCAGAGAAGCAAAAGATACCATCATGCGGTCAGAGAGGCACTTCCGGATATGCCTATGACGGGCAGTATGGAAGCGGTAGAACAGTTCTTCCATTCCGTAAAGGATGACAGTTATTTTGCGGGGGTATGAAATGGTCAATGTACAGAATGAAATAAAATACAGAATTGCTTATTCCATGCTCAAGAAATTACTCGATGACAATCTCTTGAAAGACGATGAATTCGATACGGCACACAAGGTGATCCTTAACAGATTTTCTCCGGAAACTGTCTGCCGATTGCCGTAGATATTACCGTAGATATGTGGTATTGTTGCTTACTGTAAAAAGCGTAGGTAGAAAGGAGGGGAGAAGATGAAGAATGTCAGAGTGATAGAAGCGGTAAAGAATATCCGTCCTAAGCAGCGGATCGGAGTATATGTGCGAGTCAGCACAGATAGCAGCGATCAGCAGAACTCCTATGCTTCACAGATCGGCTACTACACGTCATATATAGAACAGCATCCTGATTGGGAACTGATCGATGTGTATGCAGATGAAGGGATCACAGGAACCAAACTCGATAAACGTGATGAATTTCTGCGGATGATGCGGGATGCAAGGCTTGGGAAGCTGGATATTATCCTTGTAAAATCTGCTTCAAGATTTGCAAGAAATGTAGTGGACTGCCTGACGGGACTTCGAGAACTCTTTTCCCTCGGCGTAGAAGTAAAATTTGATAAAGAAAACCTCAAAACAGAAGCGCTCACCTCAGAACTGATGGTGAGCGTTTCTGCATCTCTGGCGCAGGAAGAATCCATCTCAATGTCTCAGAACATGAGATGGAGCTATCAGAAACGGATGCAGAGCGGGGAATTTATCACGACGAATGCACCCTTCGGATACAGACTGCAGGGAAAGCATTTATACATAAAGGAAGATGACGCTGAAGTAGTTAGGTGGGTTTTTGACAGCTATCTGGATGGATTCAGCATGAGAGAGATCGCTGAAATACTGACTTCGACAACATACTGCACAAGCGAAGGGAAAAAGAGCTGGCTACCCATGACGATCAGCTATATGCTGCAAAACGAGAAATACATTGGAGATTCCATTGGCCAAAAGACATACAGAACGAATGTATTTCCATTCAGGGAAGTAGACAATCATGGTGAAAGACCGAAGTATTATGCGGAAAATACCCATCCTGCAATTATAGACAGAGATACCTTTGAACGAGTACAGATACTGATTCGATCCCGCCGCCCCGCAAGTGCAGACATAGTGCCGGAGAAATATCCACTTACAAAAAAGATCATCTGTGGATACTGCGGGACAACATTTATACGAAGAACCACGAAAAAAGGAATCGTGGTTTGGGTGTGTATGAAAAGAGATAAGGGAAAAGACCAGTGCGAGGTCGGGAGAATTCCGCAGGAGGAAATCTACAGTGCATTTGTAAGGATGGTTAATAAGCTGATGATACATCACGACATAGTGCTTCGCCCCGCAATATCCCAATTACAGGAACTGGAGCAGGTAGAAAACCGTTCAAACAGTACAATGCTTCAAGTTGCAAAAGAGATTACATCTCTGCTGGAAAAAAGTCAGACTCTCAACAAGCTGCGCGAAAGAAATTTGATTCCTGCTGACAGTTTTCTGGAGAAGAATGCGCAGCTCACCGCAAGGCTTGCGGATCTGAAAAAGCAACGAAGATTGATCCTGGAAGCAAATGACAGTCAACATAATATTTTGCATCAACTTAAGAATTTAAGCAGAACTCTCCGAGAAAGCGAAGAGATAACAGAGTTCGATGAACAACTCTTCTCGGAAACTGTAGAAAAAGTCATTGTGGATTCACAGGAACAGCTTCGTTTCAGACTGATCGGCGGATTGGAACTGCCGGAAACGATAAAAGGAAAATTGAGATGAAAAAGATACGATCAACACCTTTCGGGTACGTCATACGAAATGGACAAATACAAATAAATGAAATAGAAGCGGAAATCGTAAAACAGATTTACACCTTATATGGAGAAGGTGGCTCATTGGATTCCGTCACACTTGCAATACAAAAGAAAAATGTTCCTTATTCGGAAGCCAATCCAAAATGGAACAAGCATATGATAAAGCGGATTCTTGAAAACGAGAAATATACAGGGGATGAAAACTATTCGGCAATCATCTCAACTGAAGAATATGCTCGGATTCGCAAAGCATATGCGGAAAGAACGAATACATTTCAGAATAACGGTCCAAATCCCGAGAAACATATCTGGTCAAAAATGATATGTGCAAATTGCGGAAACAGGATGATACGAGGTGGGGGACTGCCTAACAGGACAATCCTTGTATGCAAAACCTGCAATGAAAAACTCGTATTTAATACGGAATCGTTGAAAGAAGAATTATTGAATGAATTAAAAAATGAAATGTGCGTCAATCAGGAAGAGACTTCGTATATACCGACACAGGAGATTCTGAGATTGGAAAATGAGATCATGCGCAGAACAGAAAAAGCTGAAGATGGATCTCGGATAAGAAAAATGATCTTGGAAGCAGCCGCAAAAAGATATGCAGTATGCCTGTTATCGAAAACAGAAGAATCTGTTCCGGATTGGCAGATGTTTAAGGAAAAGGTTGAAATGGTGCAGGTGAGCGCCGATGAGATAACTATAAGGCTAAAAGAAATGAAAGGAAACAAAAATTTATGCAGGCACTTGCGAAGAATGTCAGGGTAATCCCTGCGAACCCGATGCTGACACCAACAGGACGCCCCAAAAGCGCAAAGGAACGAGTAGCAGCATACTGCAGGGTCAGTACAGATGAGGAAGACCAGCTCAACAGCTTTAACTCTCAAAGGGAGTATTATACGAAGCTGATAAACGAAACTGAAGAATGGACGTTGGCCGGAATATATGCTGATGAAGGTATTACCGGTACCAGTATGGAGAAAAGAACGGACTTCTTAAAGATGCTTCGCGCTTGCAAACAGCATAAGATCGACAGGATCCTCTGCAAATCCCTCTCAAGATTTGCAAGAAACACGGTAGACTGTCTGGAAACTGTACGAGAACTCAAAGGAATGGGAATCGCAGTCTATTTTGAAAAGGAACAGATAGATACGCTGAAACAGCAAAGTGAATTTGTAATAACTCTATACTCGAGTTTCGCGCAGGCAGAAAGTGAATCCATCTCTGCAAATGTACGAATGGGGAAACGAATGGCCTATGCACAGGGTAAGGGACAGGTCAGGACCGACCTGCTGATAGGATTTACCAAAGATGCGGAAGGAAACATTGCAATAGAGCCGAAAGGTGCAGCAACGGTAATGAGAATTTATTCGAGCTATCTCGCAGGCATGAGCCTTGGTCAGATCCGAGATGAGCTGGTTGCAGACGGAATCCCGACTGCAAAAAATGTAAAAGCATGGTCGAAAGAGGGAATCAGAAACATTCTTACGAATGAGCGGTATATCGGCGATGCGTTGCTGCAGAAATGGTACAAGGAAAGCTGCTTCACAAAATACTGTAAAAAGAACAATGGTGAGCTTCCACAATATTATGTAGAAAACAACCATCCTGCCATTGTATCCAGAGAACTGTTCAACAGAGTACAATCTGAAATTGCACGACGAGCGAATAGGACAAAAGCAATATCCCCCACCGGAGAGCGACTCCGCGGGAAGTATTCAGCAAAATATGCGCTGACAGAGAAGCTGGTATGCGGAGAATGCGGAACGCCATACAGAAGATGTACCTGGACGCAAAATGGTGTAAAGCGGGTAGTATGGCGTTGCATCTCACGGCTTGATTACGGAAAGAAATACTGCCATAACTCGCCGACAATGGATGAATATGTGATTCATAATGCTATTCTCAATGCTATGAACATACTGATTGAGGATAAGGATGAAATACTTGCTGCAGTGACAGAAGCGATTCATGCAGCCTTTGATAACGGTAAAGAAGACAATAATCTGGCAACGCATAAACAGCGCTTAAGCGATCTGAAGACGCTTATAAACGACCTCGCAGATAAAGTCATGGATGGCATCGATGGTCTTGATGAACAGCTTTCAGAATCCATGAAGGAGCTCGAAATAATAGAAGAAGCCATCCGTCAGCGAGATCGTGAACAGATGGCAGCAGAGCGAGAAAACTACAGACTAAATGAAATTATGAACGTACTGAAAGATACTCCATGCGCACTTACTGAATATGATGATATGCTGGTGCGAAGAATCGTTGATAAGGTAGTGGTAGATGGGAAAGATCAGGTAACGGTGAGTTTTGGGTATGGGGTGGAAATTCGAATAAACATACTAACTAGCTAATAATGATTGATACAGAAACTAATATTATGATTATTTGAATTTTTTAGTGTGAAGTAGTCTAATGTTCGATTAAAGAAATAATTCGAAATATTAAAGGATTAGAATAGTGGGATATAATTTGCGGTAATTTTATGTCTTTATACCGAGTCATAGTAATTGTCAAATCCTATATATCTCCTATTCATTATAATTGACATTATAATGAATAGGAGATATAATTAAGTTGACAT
>JAZRGP010000175.1:0-5155 GCA_045644225.1 Christensenellaceae bacterium
ATACTTGAAATTAGTGTAAATGAATTATTATGCGGGGAGAAAACTGATATAGAACAAAAAAGTGAACAAGTAAATGAACTGATATTCCAGATGGCAAAAAATGAGGAAAGATATCATAAAAGACTTGGATATTCGGCTTATCTGATCCTCGCGGTCAGCCTGATAGCACTTGTTTGTCTGATAACTTTGATATCACTCCTTATTCCCGAATGCGGATTTCAAGACTTTATGATAATAGTATCTATTATTATATTTGCGATTCCTTGCATTATTGCTCTTAAATTTAAGGCAGAGACAGGGTATTATGAGTGCAAGAAATGTCAACATATGTTTGTACCCAACTATAAAGAGATCACCTTGTTGATGCAAACACCAACCAAAAGATTATTGAAGTGTCCGAAATGCGGCAAATGGACCTGGTGCAAAAAATTAAGCAAAAGATAAAGTTCAGTTTGACGAATTGACTCAGAAACACACGGCAGCCATGCATTCCAAGTGCGTGGCTGTTTTGCATCTGCAACGAGAGGGTACGGGATTTTTGTCGAAAATATGCTGGATGCGGTATCATAATCATAGGTACGGGAGCTTGATACCGCTTTTTTATTGTGTTTTATTGGGTTTATGATATTATAAAAGAAAAAGGAGGAGAAAGATATGGCAAGAAACGAAGAGTTCTTTATTCATGCAAGCGATACCCCGAAGCGCTTATTCATCTCTCGTTCCGAAAGTATAAAAGGAAAAGAACTTTCTCCTTGTTGCATGACGCCGGACGATGTGGATTACGAAATGTCTACGGGAAAGCATTCGGAAATTTTAGAGATATGTGAGATGAACCAGCAAAGTTTAGAATACTTTGTGCAACACTATGGAAAATCTTATCGTTATTTGTCCTTTTTTAAGTGTCAGTTGATTCAAGATTTTTCGCCGCTTGAAGAATTGGGGAATCTTGAAGAAGTAAGTCTTAACTGGAATATTCGCGCGGATAAATTGTGGGATTTCGGGAAAAACAATTCTTTAAGAACGATTAGTATTATCGATGCAAAAAAACTGACCTTGAATCCAGAACTTTTGAAAACCTCAAATGTGATGGAAACTGTCTTTTTCTCGGGAAGTATTTTTAATAATTATCCAATGGAATCGTTGGATAGTTTTGCAGGAATGTCTTCGTTGAAACATTTGCAGTTGAATAATATTCGCTTGAGTGATAAAAGACTGGATGCACTAAGATCGTTACCTTCGCTGGAACAATTTGATTTCGATGCGGGTATGTTAACTACTGAAGAAATTGCATGGATTGTTGCTAAGTATCCCAACTTATCTGGTAAATGTCTTTGTGCATACAATAAAGAAGATGCATTGCTGAATGATGTAAGAGTATGTGGTGCTAGAAAACCAGGACTTGATTTACCGCAACATCAAAAACGTTTGGATAAATACATCGCTCAATTTAACGCATTAGTAGAAAAGTATAAAAATGAAGAATAAGACGACAGCCACATCCTCGTAATTTTAGGATATGGCTATTTAATGTATAAGTACAGTTGTCCCTGATGCCAATCAACTGTGAGCGGCGGGATAAAAAATGACAGAGGCGGTTGTCTCTGTCTTTTTTCTTTTGGATGTGTTACAATGAACATATCGGATAAGAACGTGAAAAGGAGGTCGCATGGTGAGAGAAAATAAATTGAAACTGGAGACGACATCATTTTCCCTGCATATTATGGCGATGTTGTTTATGCTGTGCGATCACTTATGGGGAACGATCGTAAAAGGGAACGACTGGCTGACCTGCATCGGAAGATTAACATTCCCGATTTTTGCATTCCTGATCGTGGAAGGCTATTTCCATACAAAAAATTTAAAGAAATATGTGTGCAGACTGCTGCTGTTTGCGGTTATTTCCGAGATTCCCTTTAACCTCGCGATGGGCAGCCGAATTTTTTATCCCATCCATCAGAATGTCCTCTGGAGCTTTTTGATCGCGATCGGGCTGATCCATTGGAATGAAAAAGTAAAAGAGAAGCAGCTCTGGAAACGCATACTGGTGGGGATCGCGACGGTTTGCATCGGATATGCCGCAGGGCTGATCACTTTTGTGGATTACAATCAAGCAGGCATTTTCATGGTGCTCGTTTTCTATTTCTTCAGAAAAAGGAAGTGGTGGTGCTGCCTTGCTCAGCTGATCCTCTTTTGGTATATCAACTTTGAGATGATCGGCGGATTCTCATATCAGGTCGAGCTGATGGGGCAGACGCATTTCATTGCGAGACAGGGATTTGCGCTTTTGGCGCTGATACCCATTTGGTTATATCGCGGAAAGCAGGGATATCACAATAAGGCGCTGCAATACGGATATTATGCGTTTTATCCGCTGCATTTGCTGATCCTGGGAATCATAAAAATGCTATGACCGATCGGGCAGAGGATATGACGGAGGCGGAGGATGACAGGCAACGAAAACACATGGGACAAGCTCCTGAAAATCAAAACAACGGGTCGGGATGAGTCGAATGCCGATCAATATCGGCACCCGTATGAACCGACACCTTACTGCGTTCTGGAGCGCCTTGCGAACAGCGGTCTGATCCGCAAAAGAGACGTGGTTCTGGATTATGGCTGCGGGAAAGGTCGGGTAGGATTCTTCCTCGCGTATCAGGCTCGGGCAAATACCATCGGCATCGAATATGATGAACGGATCTATCAGCGCGCGGTCGAAAACCAAAAGTCGGTCATTTCCAAAGCGAAGTCGGAATTTGTACTGATGAGAGCGGAGGCATATGAAGTGCCGACGGATGTGAACAAGTGTTACTTCTTCAATCCGTTTTCCGTGGAGGTCCTCCGCAAGGTAATGGCGAGGATCATAGAATCTTATTATGAGGCTCCGAGGGAGATCCTGCTGTTCTTCTATTATCCGTCTGAGGAGTATGTTTCGTATCTTATGACGGTGGATGAGCTGGAGTTTCGCGAAGAGATATCCTGCAGCGATCTCTTTGACGGGAATGACCCGCGGGAACGCATCGCGGTTTTTGCGCTGTCGTATTAAAAATGTCAATTTTTCAGGAGGGGAAAATATGGTCACGATCTTTAACCGAAGAGAACTTTTGAGTACATATGATATCAATCGTCAAGCAGATGTGCGGAGTATGCTGGCGCAGAACGGAATTGATTACACGGTATGGACGAGGACACCGCACAGTGCATCCCTCGGCAGAGCCGGCCGAGGACATGTCGGAACATTGGGTATGGATATGAAATATTATTATGAATATAAGATCTATGTTCATAAAAAAGATTATGATCGGGCAATCAGACTGATCGGGAGATAAAAGAAAAGGACAGGTGTTTGATAACCCTGTCTTTTTTCTTCGGCTATAATCGAATTTTGTCGATTTGGATTACAGCACGGGAAATTTTTGGTAAAATTGACATTAAATTGCTGAGATCGATTGAGATATGAAAAAAATTATTTTATAATATTTTTAAATAAAACAGTGCGGCAGGGGTCGCATCAGCAGGAGAGGGTAAATGGGAAAAAAGATTCTTTTGGCAGAAAACGATAGGGAATATTTACAGATCCTGGAAATGTATGTCAAGCGAATGAATGATTTCTTCGACGAATATATCGCAGTCACGGACGGCAGAGAGGCGATCGAAAAGGGACTGGAGTTTCAGCCTGATATCGTTGTCACGTCTCTGGTACTCCCGGGAATCGATGGGATCGGCGTGATCGCGGAGCTGAAGCCGCGCCTGAAAAACACCGTATTCGTCGTTTCCAGCTCGATCCTCAGCAACTATGCGATCAAGATGGCGGAAGAACGCGGTGCTACGCTTTACTTCGCAAAGCCGACGGAGTTTTCGGTTTTCCGCGATCGGCTGAAGGAGCGGATGTCCTGCGAGGATGCGGCGGCAGATGAGCCCAGCACGACGCTCGTTAAAAATGAGGACGTTGCAGTGATGTCGGCTATTACCAGGGAAATACAGCAGATCGGACTTTCCCCGGGGATCAAAGGATTCCGATATGTCCGCCATGCGATCTACCTGATGGCGGAATCCGAGAAGTGCAGAAGCATGATGAAAGAGATCTATCCCGCGGTCGCGAAGAAGTTTGAAACGACGACCGCATGCGTGGAGCGCGATATCCGACATGCCATCGAAGGCGCATGGACCCACGGAAGCATGAAGCGCATCGATGAGGTGTTCGGATTTTCTGTAGATGCGGACAAGGGAAAACCGACAAATTCCGCGTTTATCAGCACGATCGCCGAGCGCATTCGTCTGGGGTTATAAAAAACGCATCCGAAGCATAGGATACACTATGCTTTGGGTCATCAGAGAACTGAAACAGAGACCCGTGCTATACGGGTTTTCTTTTTTTATCGTTTTATCGGCATATCTCGCGGGAGGGATGACGGCGATGCGCCTTGCAGGAGAGACGCGCAGTGCGGCGGCGGATTTTTTCTTCTCGGGAGATACATACTGGAAGATCGTCGGATCAGTCGCGGCAAAAAGGTTTGTGCTTATGGGGGTACAGGCCTTTTTCTGCATGTGGATGATGAGTATGCCGATCTCTGCTGCCTGCGGAATGACCGTGCAGATCAGCATGATCCTGCCGTGGTGGTGCATCGCAGAGGGGATATCGGAAGGGATCTTTATATCCTTGCTGACGCTTTTGCCGAGCGTGGTGTATCTCGCTGCAGGGACGTATGCGATGAAGACTGCGTCTGCGCATTTCTTGAAGATGCTGAAAGAGCGGCACAAAAGCAAGAGTGCAGCGGAAAAACTGCGCGAAGGGATGCGCCCTGCGCTGAAGATGCTTGCGGCGGACGGGATCATGCTCGCATGCGTGCCGATCGAGATATTCTTTTTCATGAATATTGCGGGAGAGATGTTCATTTAATAGAGAAAAGGAGTGTGGACGAATGAAAAGACTGATCGCAATGATCCTGATCTTCGGGATGATCTTTGGAAATACGGTATATGCGGCTGAGAGCAAGCCTTGCGCGGCATATTGTGTAACGGAACAGCGCACGGGAAAGTCGGTTGCGGGCGAGAATGCGAAGCAGCAGATGTTCCCTGCGGGGCTGACCAAGCTGATGAGCTTTCTGCTGTTCTTCGTGGCGCTGGAAGAGGGGGGCGTGTGCGCGGATACTGAGGT
>JAZRGP010000176.1:0-3065 GCA_045644225.1 Christensenellaceae bacterium
AACGACATGGCTACGATCCGACTTGGATGTGCGCTGTAGCAGGCGCAGGAACGGGCAGAAGACCGTGTGCGCATTTCACATAGCCGCTTCCGACGTGAATGGGGGAGGCAGCGACGTAATCGGGGCTGAGTTCTTCAATCAGCATGCAGACTGCTGTGATATCCGCGACGGCATCCATCGCGCCGACCTCGTGGAAATGCACTTCGGATACGGGAACGCCATGTGCGCGGCTCTCCGCATCAGCGATCAGCCGATAGACCTGCATGACATCCTCTTTGACCTGATCGGAAACATTGAGGTGAGATACGATGTGCTCGATATCGTGCATGGAGCTGTGGTGGTGATGATGCTCGTGGTGGTGATGGTGATGTTCGCCTTCCTCTTCTCCATGGACGGTAACGGTCATATGTGTTCCGCAGATTCCGCAGCTGCTTACGGATTCTTTGCGGAAGCAGACGTTCGGGATGCCGATGGAATTGAGTTTATCAACAAAGCGGTCAGGGTCGGGGAGAAGCTCTGTGAGTGCCGCAGTCAGCATATCGCCCGCAGCGCCCATTCCGCAGTCAAGATACAAGGTTTTCATTATTTGATCTCCATATGATTGATTCGGTTTGCGAGGAAGCCTGCTCCGAAGCCGTTGTCGATATTTACGACGGAAACACCGCTTGCGCAGGAGTTGAGCATAGAGAGCAGCGCGGAAAGTCCGCCGAAGGATGCTCCGTAGCCGACGCTCGTGGGTACTGCGATGACGGGGCAGTCCGCAAGACCGCCGATCACGCTTGCAAGAGCGCCTTCCATGCCTGCTACGGCAATGATGACGCTTGCGCTCATGATGTCTTCCATGTGCGGCAGCAGGCGGTGCAGACCCGCTACACCGACGTCATAGAGTCGTGTGACCGAGCTGCCGAGGACTTCCGCAGTCAGTGCGGCTTCTTCCGCGACGGGGATGTCGCTCGTTCCGCCTGTTGCGACGAGGATCTTTCCGATGCCGTCGGGCTTGGGGATGCTGCCGATGATGCCGACGCGTGCTTCTTTGTGATAATTGAGCGCATGGGATCTGTTGACGATCTCAGCGGCTTCTGCGGAAAGTCTCGTGATAAGGATGGTGTCCTGACCGTTTCGGATCATGGTATCTGCGATGCCAATGATCTGCTCGGGCGTTTTCCCAGCGCCGTAGATGACCTCTGCCGAGCCCTGACGGACCTTTCTGTGCAGGTCGACGCGAGCATAGCCGATGTCTTCAAAGGGCTTTGTTTTGATCTTAAGGAGCGCATCGTCTACGGTCATATCACCGCTTTTGACGGCTTCCAGAATGTGCTTGATCTCATTGTTCATGAACGAACCTCCGAATCGATGGTTACATCGGAATAATATTGTTTCAGTTCCGCGACGATGGCATCCTGCCGATCGAGTGCGGTTTTTCGCTGATCTTCGGTAAATTGCAGCAGAGCGCTGGTCCCACGCATCCTTACGCGGAAATCCGTGAATCCCATGGATGCGAGATAATTCTCTGCGGCTTCTGTTTTTGCGAGTTTCTCTGTCGTGATCTTCTCGCCGCAGGGAATGCGTGTCGCAAGGCATGCGTAAGCGGGCTTGTCCCAAGTGAAGAGCCCTGCTTCCTTGGAGAGCCTGCGGATCTCGGACTTTGTGAGGCCGCATTCTCGGAGCGGTGAGCGCACCGACAGTTCCCTGAGCGCGGCCATCCCGGGACGGTCTGCGGAGTCGTCGCAGGCATTCGTGCCGTCGAGCAGCAGGGTATATCCGTCCTTTGCGGCGGCTTCCGCGATCGCGCCGAGCATGGCTTTTTTGCAGAAATAGCAGCGGTTTGCGGGGTTATCCGCTACGCACGGTATGCTGAGGATATCCACTTCGATGACGGTCATGTCTGCGCGGAGCTCCGCGGCAAGCCTGCGTGCGTCATCCAGCTCAAACTGAGGCTGAAACGGAGTTTTGACATAATAAGCGCGGATGTCTGCATTGCTTCGGATCGCCTCCGAGAGCAGGAATGCGGAATCCACACCGCCGGAAAAGGCGATCGCGGCTTTTGGATGCTTTTTGAAAAAATCCGTAAGTGTCATATTGTCTCCGTTTGCTGCTTTTATTTCAGTTTATTTTATCACAGAACACACTGCGGTACAATCCGAAAGAAAAACACATTTTGCATCGGCTGATAAAAAAATTTGGATATTGCTCAATATTTTATTGAATTTGCAAAAAATATTTTATACAATATATCTGTAGTGCATGAAGATGACATCGCAAGATGCCAATCATAAATATTTTATAAAGAAATTTTAGGAGGACGAACCGTGAATCTCGTTTACACAGGAAAAACAAAGAATGTTTACGCTCTTGAAAATGGCAACTATCTTCTCAAGTTTAAGGACGACTGCACCGGCAAAGACGGCGTATTCGATCCCGGCGAAAACTCCGTTGGTCTGACGATCGAAGGCGTTGGCGATGTTAACCTGAGAATGTCTATCTACTTCTTCGATAAGATCAATGCTGCAGGCATCAAGACACATTACATCAGCGCTGACCTCGCTGACACAACAATGGAAGTTCTTCCTGCTAAGGCTTTCGGTCAGGGTCTCGAAGTTATCTGCCGTCATAAGGCAGTTGGCAGCTTCATCCGCCGTTACGGTCAGTATATCGAAGCAGGCGCAGATCTGCCCGCATATGTTGAAACAACATTCAAGAACGACGAACTCGGCGATCCGCTCGTAACAAAGGACGCTCTCGTTGCTCTCGGCGTTATGACAGACAAGCAGTATGACGATATCAAGGACATGACACAGAAGATCACAAAGATCGTTGCTGATGATCTCCTTGAAAAGGGTCTCGTACTCTACGATATCAAGTTTGAGTTCGGTTACGATGCAGACGGCAACGTAATGCTCATCGACGAAGTTGCTTCCGGCAACATGAGAGTATACAAGGACGGCGAATATATCGATCCCATGACACTCTCTCAGCTCTTCTTCGCATAAGAGATCATTCAAAAACCATCGGTTTGACCGATGGTTTTTTTATTCGTGCTTTCACATAAAATTCAATGATTTTGT
>JAZRGP010000177.1:0-6924 GCA_045644225.1 Christensenellaceae bacterium
AACCATATCGGGCGGATAATACTGCGGACCTTCTTCAAGGCTGTCTACAAGAAGCTTCTCAAGCTTCTCTACCCCATCACCGTTCAGCGCAGAGATCTCAACAATCATGTCTTCTGCAACTCCAAGTTCAAGGAGCTTTGCTCTCAGCTCTGCCCTGCGCTCTTCGCTGACCTTGTCGATCTTATTGATCGCCGCGATAAAATACGGATTGTTCAGACGCTCAACTGTCATAGCATCGCGCTCTTTGATGCCTACGACAGCATCAATAACCATCAGCGTCGTATCAACATCACGCTGTGCAGAATAAGCCGTATCCACCATGTATTTCCCAAGCTTGGTCTTGGGTGTATGCAGACCGGGGGTATCGAGGAAGATGATCTGATAATCATCCGTTGTCAGCACGCCGACTACCTTGTTACGCGTTGTCTGCGCTTTATCAGAAACGATCGCGATCTTCATGCCGATCAGTCGGTTCATCAGTGTGGATTTTCCGACGTTCGGGCTGCCCATGATCGCTACAAAACCAGATTTATAAGCCATTTTTACCTCATTTTATCCGAGATTGATCAGCTCGGAGACTTCAAACAGTATTACAGTTGCAAAAACACCGATCAGCGCACCGACGATGACCTCCGTAAACGTGTGTACGTTGGTCTCAAGTCTGCTTTCGGCAACGATCAGCGCAAGCACGACCGCAAACGTCGATACTACGATATCACCGCTCATGATCGCGATCGCGGTACAGATGGAAAACGCAAGCGCGGAGTGACCGCTGGGCATACCTCCCTGCAGGAAGGATCCCTTGCGTTTTTTCATGGTCAGCGCCTTCAGCGCGATGACGATCAGTACAACGACAGCAATGCAAGCGAAAGTAATGTGCATCGGGGCATTGGTGATCGCAGATCTCGCGATAAATGTGTAATCCTTGACCTTGCGGTAAAAGATCAGATACCCGACTACGAGCGCATTCATCGCTGCGATCAGTACAGCGCCTGCCGCAACGTTCTTTGCGATCTTCGCATTTTCATTGAATTTGCTCGTGATCAGGTCAACAACCGCTTCGACCGCTGTGTTCATCAGTTCTGCGAAAATGACAAACGAGATCGTGATGCAGAGCGCCATCATCTCAAATCGCGTGATGGACGTCAGCACACCCGCAACGACCGCAAAGATCGCCGCAGTAAAGTGGATGCGCATGTTCCCTTCCGAGCGAAAAGCATGTACCAGTCCCGCGAAGGCGTGATTCGTACTTTTGATAAACCGTTTCATTTATTCTCCAAGTCTGTGTTTTCTTGCTTCGCGCTGCTTCTCGCGCATGATCACTTCGTCTTCGGGTTCGATATGGTCGTAACCGAGCAGATGGAGCGTACCGTGTACCGCAAGGAAGCACATCTCTTCTTCAAGCGTGTTGCCGTATTCTTCAGCCTGTCTCTTAGCAGTTTCCGTGGAAATAACGATATCACCGAGGAAAGGAGCTCCGCCCTCGCCGATCTCGGGTTCAAAACCTTCGTCCATCATTTCCTTAAGCGGCTTTACGACATCGTTCGCAGGGAAAGAGAGTACATCCGTCGCGGAATCCTTTTCACGGAATTCCTTATTCAGCTCACGGATGATCGCATCATCCGCGATCGCAATAGAGAGTTCAGCATCGTCGATGCCTTCGTTCTGAACTGCAAAGCTTACGGCATTCTGGATCGCCGTACAGATACGTTCACCGGGGTCTTTTACATCTTCCATCAGCAGTATTTCACAAAAAATCATTTCTTTTTCTCCTCAGGATAAGCCACTCTGTCGTGGTTTGCTCTTTCATAAACTTTCAGGAACGCCTGCTCGATCTGCATCAGTTCGCGGCGGTTCAGCGGACATTCGTCGAGCTGACCGTCATCGTATTTGGACTTGACGAGCTTCTTGATCAGTGCAAGGATCTCCTTGGAATCCGTGACCTTCATGGAGCGCGCCGCCGCCTCAACGGTGTCAGCGAGCATCAGGATGCCTGCTTCCTTGGTCTGCGGTTTGGGACCGGGATATCTGAAGTCACGTTCGTTGATCTCCATTCCCTTGTTTTTCGCCGTGATGTAGAAATATCCGACGAGCGAGTTGCCGTGGTGCTGCACGATCAGGTCTGTAACGCGCTGCGGCAGCTTATATTTCTCCGCAAACTGCTTGCCATAGGTCACGTGCGCGATGATGACGCGAGCGCTCTCAACGGGCGAAAGCTCGTCATGCGGGTTTTTCCCTGCCTGATTTTCCGAGAACATCGTGGGGTTATAGAGCTTGCCGATATCGTGATAGAAGGAACCGACGCGTGCCAGGAGAGCATTTGCGCCGACTGCTTCCGCACCTGCTTCCGCAAGGTTGGAAACCATAACGCTGTGATGATATGTGCCGGGAGCATATGCCATCATGCGCTTCAGAAGGTCGCTGTCGGGGCTTGCGATCTCAAGGAGCTTGGAGGGTGTATCCAGCGAGAAAAGCGCCTCCCAGATCGGCAGAATGCCTACAGAGAGCAATCCGCATACAAGACCGTTCGCAAGACCGATCACGCTCATATAGAAATACGTCACGAATGTATAGTCATTCAGCACTCCATATGCAATATAGATCATCGCGTTGATCGCACCTGCGATCAGACCGGAAAGTACATATTCACTGCGGTGCAGCTTGTCCTTCAGCGCAAGAACTACCGCCGCCGAGCCGAGGATGCCCGAGAAGAGCACGATCAGCGTCGTCTCCGAGAAGAAGAAGGAATCCGCGGGAGAAAGCACAAATGCGGAAAGCAGGCTGATAAACGCACTGTAGACGATCGCACTGCGCGGTCTTAAGAATGCCGATGCAACGATCGCCGCAAGGTATACAGGGATGACCCATCCGCTGATCGTCTTGCAGATCAGCTCGATGCCGATCGTAACGACCGTCAGCAGGAAAATACTGAATGCCTTCTTGAAGTTCGTCAGCAGCGTGCGGTCGCTCATCATGGTATAGATGATCCACACGAGAATGATAACACCAACAAGGATCACACCTGCGATCCATCTCGGAAGCATGGTGTTGGAGTCCTTGCTGAGACCGAGCTGCGATACGATCTCATAATGCTTCTGCGTGATACGTTCGCCCTGACGTACGATATTCTCGCCTTTTTTATAGGTGACGGGTTCGACGTCTTCCGCAGCCTGCAGCTTCGCAGCTTCTGTTCCTGCGTCATTGTAGATGCAGTTCGCCTGGATCGTATTGGAAAGGATCGTCTCGACTGTATCGAGCTGCGCTTCGGAGAATTTACCCGTGCGTGCAAAATCCTCAAGCAGCATTGTCGTTGTGGACTGGATCTCATCGGAAATAATGCCCGATTTATATGCTTCGCTCACCGCCGCGATGACCGTCGCCTTAAGGTCAGCGAGCGCATCCTGCGTCATACCCGCAGCAACATAAATATCCTGACCCTTCATGTAATCAGGCATATTATGAAGCAGTCCGTCGATATCAGCCTGCGTCAATACACCTTCCCAGTTTACCGTCTCAGGGATATAGGTTCCCTGATAATTCTCCGTAAGGCTTGTATAAAGCTGTTTGGAATAGCTTCTGACTTCTTCAAGCGAAGCAAAATCAGCCTGGATCTGACTGACAGATGCGGTTTCGACTTCTGTATCCGTCGTATAAACGGGAAGAACCTTCTGTACCGCTTCCTGACGCAGCAATTCCGTGGAATATTCGTCTGTAAAATCATATGGAGCCATGATCGTCTGCTCGCAGATCTCACCAACTTCGATATGAAGCTGCGAAGCCTGCGCGCTCAGCACGCCTGCACATACCGTGATGATATAAAGGATCACGTACAGCAGGATGGGACCAAAAGTCTTTTCGCGCTTTTTGACTTCCTCTCCGAAAATATTTACCCGTTTCTTAGCCATTTTACCCTCCGAGGATCAACTTAGCTTCTGTGTGTATTTTTTTCGTATTTGTCAAATGCCTTGATAATGTCTTTTACGAGCTTGTGTCTGACGACGTCTCGGTTCGTCAGCTGAACGACGGCGATCTGGTCGATGCCCTGCAGCAGATCTGCCGTTCTCTTGAGACCCGATCTGCGTTCATCGGGCAGGTCGATCTGCGTGATGTCGCCTGTTACGACGACGTGAGAACCTTCGCCGAATCTCGTGAGGAACATCTTCATCTGTTCCATCGTACAGTTCTGCGCTTCGTCGAGGATGATAAATGCATCCGAAAGCGTTCTGCCGCGCATATATGCAAGCGGAGCAACTTCGATCACGCCTTTTTCGGAAAGGCGCTGATACGCATCCGAGCCCATGAAATCATAGAGCGCATCATAGAGCGGACGGAGATAAGGGTCGACCTTATTCTGCAGGTCGCCGGGCAGGAAGCCGAGCTTTTCGCCTGCTTCGACTGCGGGTCTCGTCAGAATGATGCGGGAAACTTCCTTATTTTTCAGTGCTACGACTGCCTTTGCCATCGCGAGATAGGTCTTGCCCGTACCCGCGGGGCCGATGCCGAATACTACGGTATTCTTGTCGATCGCCTCGATATACTGCTTCTGACCCAATGATCTGCACTTGATGGGCTTGCCGCGGTGCGTGATCGCAACAACGCCTTCAAAGGAGGCAGATGCGGATGCGGCTTTATCATCCTGATCCGAAGCCACGTCGATCAGATAGCTGATGCGGCTTTCATCGATATATTCGTTCTTCTGATAAAGCTCGGATGCGCCTTTCAGCACCTTATACGCGACGGCGGTATTTTCTTCATTGCCGCGGATCTCAGCCTTGCCGTCTCTTGCGGTGATGACAACGCCCGTAGCTTTTTCGATCATTTTGATGTATTCATCGAGATTTCCGAACACCGCCATCATTTCATCGGCGGTCTCAAATTCCAGTTCGATCATGTGTTCCAAGATCAGATATCTCCTGTTTCTTCTGTTTTTTGAATATCTTCAGGACCTGTCGGGATCTCTGTCCCAATGTCCTCTTTTACAGTAACTGTTGCCGTTGCCGAGAGCCTTCCGTTCTGCTCCGTGATCACAGAATAAAAATCTATGATCTCCGCATCCTCAGGAAGCTGACTCAGCGCGGAATAATAGGCTTTCTCGCGGATCTCAGCCTCTGCGGAAGCCCTTGTCTCCTGCGATATCCCGCGTTCGCATTCATGGTAAGTCGTTTCCACGATCCGCAGAAACGCAGGCATATTTTCGGGTACCGTGAAGTCCGTCACGATTTCCGTTTCAAAAAGCTCAAATGGATTATTGCCCGCGAGCGGTATCTTCATTCTTCCGATCGCCAAGTGACGCACATTTGCGGTTTTGCCCGTGCGTACGAGTCCGCTTGCAAGTGAGATCTCCGATCGTCCGATATAATCCACCTGCGCGACCGCTCTGCCACGTGCATGGACGAGAAAATCATGCTCTTTTTTCGAGTATGCCCCGCGGATCAGCAGTTGTCCCGCTTCGACGATGTCTCCCGGTTCAGCTGCCGCCAAGCCTTCTCCGACCGCCAGCGAAAGCAGCACTCCGCGTTTTTCCGCTGCGACCGAGCATGGATCCGTATCGGTCAGTTCGGGGATCGCATTCCCTTCCTGCAGCAGGATCGTCAGCGCAGTCCCGTCAAAATAAGCTTCGGTATATGCGAGCGAAGGATATTTGCGATAGAGCAGATTTTTGATGCCGAGCAGATCGATACGATCTTTCCGCATCCCCGCCGTAATGCCGTTCTCCTCGAGCAGCGCACCGAGCTCAAATTCCGAGAGAGCTTCGTTCCCGATAAAATCGATGCGGAAGCAATATCCCGATATCCATACCGCGCATACAAGGATCACCGCAGCAGCGATGCTCATCCACCATTTGCGGAATATCCCCGCGGAAGCCCGCGCAGGCGCATCTTCGGTGATCTGCAGGCATTTGATCCCGTGCCGTTCTGCGGCATCCAGTATCGCCTTGCCATGCCTCGCGGATACCGTCAGCCTGACGACGGTATATGACGGTCTTTTGACCGATCTGATGCGGTATTTTCGGCAAATTTCATTCAGGAATACTTCAAGATACATTCCCTCAAGTGTAATTGTAACATATCCGATCAGAAATTTCCACATCAGCATTCGCAAAATTATTCCCTCTCACTATTCTCATATATAACCGCGTTTACCCTTCCCGAAGCCATCAGCGTATCCGCATCCATTTCCATTATCGAAAGCCCCGTTCCCTCGATCCTTACGATGCCGCTCTCCGTTCTGATCCGAATGACCGTCTCCGAATAATTCATGATCTCACCGTAGTTCTCTACTGCCGCACCGATATTCTCATAAATATTCATGCTCATCCCTCCCGCAATGACCGCAGGCGGGAATTCAAAGAACTTCGCGGATTTCAGCCGTCTCTTTTTCATGCACATCACCTCGTTTATTGATATGCAAAAACTTTATAAAATAAGCTGATATGAGAAAAGAAAAAAAGACCGATCACAAAGATCGGTCTTTAAAATTGCAAACATTATAAAAGACTTAGTGTCTTCTCTTTCTTGCAGCCTCTGCTTTCTTCTTACGCTTTACGCTCGGCTTTTCGTAATGTTCACGCTTTCTGATTTCAGCCATGACGCCTGCGCGTGCACACTGACGCTTAAATCTTCTAAGAGCGCTTTCCAAAGATTCGTTTTCGCCTACTCTAACTTCAGACATTTTCTATTTCCCCCCTCCCATAATCCTTACTGCCTTGCGGCATCGGGAGTAATTTCTTTCATAATATGCGGTGTTTACCGCAACCAACTATTGCATTATATTACAAATTAACCGTAAAGTCAATAACAATTTGCCATAAAAACAGATGGTGTTTTTTTCTCGATGCTGTTATAATCATACCACAGTAAATAATGATTTGAAAGGATCTTTTATATTATGCAGATGACGCATCATTACGGTCTTACGAGCTTC
>JAZRGP010000178.1:0-7929 GCA_045644225.1 Christensenellaceae bacterium
ATTTCAACAGTGACCTTTCCTTCGAAATCACTTCTCACAAGGGGGCGCTCAAATGAAAAAAGTACTCACAACGCCGATCACGGCAAAAGATATCGAAGATCTCAACGTTGGTGATGTTATCTTCCTGAACGGTCATATCGTGACCTGCAGAGACGTCGGTCACCGCCGCGTTATCGAAGAAGGTCTGGAATGCCCCATTGATCTCAACGGCGGTGCGATCCTGCACGCTGGTCCGATCGTCCGCAAGCTTGAGGAAGAGGGCAAATATGAAATGGTATCCGTCGGTCCCACGACAAGCATGCGCATGGAAAAATTCGAAAAGGAATTTATCGAAAAGACAGGCGTTAAGCTCGTTGTCGGCAAGGGCGGCATGGGTCCCAAGACGATGGAAGGCTGCAAGGAATATAAGGCGCTGCACTGCGTTTTCCCCGCAGGCTGTGCGGTCGTTGCGGCAAAGGAAGTCGAGGAGATCGAACGCGTGGAATGGACTGACCTCGGTATGCCGGAATCTCTCTGGGTATGCAGAGTTAAGGAATTCGGTCCGCTGATCGTATCCATCGATACAAACGGCAGAAACCTCTTCGAAGAAAACAAAGTTATCTTCAATCAGAAAAAAGACGCTGAATACGAGCGTCTCTGCGATCTTGTTCACTTTATCAAGTAAAATTTAAGGGCTGTTCATCAGCCCTTTTTCTTTTGATTGAACTATGATCGCAAATATGCTATAATACATCCATCAAACGAAAGAAGACAGTTATGGCTGAAGCGAAAAACGCACATGAAAGTGTGCTCGAAGGAATCAAACAATATATCATGGAGCATAAGCTCTCTGCAGGCGATAAGCTGCCGACGGAGCGCGAGCTTTCCGCTATGCTCTCAAAGAGCCGCCACAGCGTCAGAGAAGCGCTGAAGGCACTTGAGGCACTGAATGTCGTGCAGACGGTGCAGGGCAGCGGAACATACCTCAACGACCCGACGTTCAGCTTCCTTGAGTTTCCGTTTTCGCTCAAGATGAAGAACGGCACGAACATCCGAGACCTGATCGTTGCGCGAGAGACCGTCGAAACGAAGATCGTATCCATCGTCTGCGAAAAGATCACGGATGAAGAGATCAGTCAGCTCGAACAGTTCCTTGAAATGCGAAGCACCGAGGAATATAAGAACAGATATTCAGGGAGATTTGACTTTGAATTCGAGCAGCTGATCGGTGATATCTGCGCGAATGAATTTCTCTCCATGGTACAGAAGCTCACGCATTATATGTGGGTACACGCAGTCAAGGAGATCGGCGTCAAATACAATCAGAATATCGACGACGTCGAACGTGAACATAAGGCGATCTTCGAGGCGATCCGAGACCGTGACGGAAAGCGCGCTGCAGAAGCGACCGTATCGCACCTCAATGCGGTATATCAGGTCATCGATGAATCCCGCAGAAAAATGAACGAAGAAAAATAAATAAGAGCAGGTACTAAGCCTGCTCTTTTTCTTTTACTCATAAAATGTATTTCCGCCGATAAACTCTCTGACGATGCTCGTCGGAGGGATCTCTGCGTCGACATCTGCTTCCAGAACGTAATTTAAGAATTTGACGATCGAACGGATGCTGTCATAGTTCGGATCATCCTTTTCCACATCTAGCAGAAGAGGGAAGATATGCTTCTTCAAAACAGCGAGTTCATATACGGTCGACGTATTGATCATCACATCCGCACCTTCCTGATAAGGGAAGATCCAGCGTTTTTCACCGCGTCTAATGCTCTGCCACATCGCCATCGTCTTTTCCACGGAGGTTCCGCGTGTTCTGTGATCGCGGACCATGCGTCTCAGAATCCTGAGATAGGTCGTTGCGATGCGGTTATGATGATCGAGGTTCAGTGCAATGAGCGCACTGACGTAGATCTTGAAGATGCGCGACTGATCGATATCCTGCGGAATGAGCGTTGGATTAAGCCCATGGATGCCTTCGATAACAAAGATCGTTCTGTCGGTCAGCTGCACGCATCGGTCGGATTCCACTCTTTTCTGCAGCGGAAAACTGAATTTCGGAAGCCATACGCTTTTCCCGTCGAGAATATCCCTCAGGTCTCTGCGGAACTGTTCGGAATCGATTGTGTTGATATGCTCAAGGTCATACTCACCGTTCTCATCGGGAGTAAGCTTGTCGCGGTCGATATAATAATCATCCAGCGAGATGAGGATAGGCTGCTTACCGTGAACACGGAGCTGCGTACAGATGCGGTTCGCTGATGTGGTTTTGCCCGAAGAGGAAGGTCCTGCGATAAGCACGATCTTTGCATCGCGTTCGATGATCGAATCAGCGATGTCCGCAAAGTGCTTTTCGTGCAGCGCTTCGTTGATGCGGACGAGCTCACGCAGCTTGCCGTTCTCAGTCATTTTATTGAGATCACAAACACTGCTGCATTCCAGGAGTTCGCCCCATTCATCGCATTCTGTAAGAGCCTGCTGCAGACGGGGATAGGGGATATGATCCGCGGGTATATCCACATTTTCCTCATCGGGAAACATCAGCATCAGCCCGTCTGCGGACTTTGCAAATCGGCATACGGAAACATAACCCGTAGAAGGTGCCATTTCGCCATAGAAATAATCGATGTAATCCTCATAACCTTCGATATGATACGCATCAAAATAAGTAAACTGCCTCCACTTAAGCAGTTCGACTTTGTCGTACTGACCTTCTTTCGAGAAATGATCGATCGCATCGTCGATGGAATAGCGTTTACGGATAAACCTTCTGTCTTCGCTGACGATCCTTCTGTATTCTTGCTCGAGCAGCATGATATCTTCATCGGTAAGCTCATTTTGTTTTTTAACTGTAATGTAAAGACCGTCACCGACGGTGAACATGACTTTTACCGAAGCCTGCGGAAAAACATTGCGGCAGGCGAGGAAGAACACCATCAGCATGGATCGTTCGTAAAGCCGCTTTCCTCTCGGTGAATCATATCGGATGAGCTCGATCGAACCGTTGCCCTCGCGGATGGCGCTGCGCTGTTCGCAGTCTGTTCGCATCGGGATATAGTTGAGATTAAATGTCTCTCCGCCGATCCTTGCCGCGATGGGTCTCTTCGAAAGCCTCGGATCGTCCATTCCGTTTCTGCGGATCAGATCCAGCACGGATTCACCGACATTTGCGGTAATTTTTATATCGTTAATATATATTTCCATATATCGGATCTCCTTTTGATTTTATTATACCCTAAAATATGCAGCTTAATTGTAAATAATAAAAAAACAGTATCAGAAACTGATACTGTCTTTGATCGAGAGAAGTGTAATATCCTTTGCGATCTTATGCGCCGCTTCATCTGTCATTTCGATGAGATGGTTTTCATCCTCAAGCGGATTCGGGAGATGCAGCACAACGGTATGTTCGGGATCCAGCAGATCGAGCATACGGGAGCCGCTGCCGATGATATGCGCATAGTTGCTCGCAAGAACTGTGATATGCGGCTTGAATTCGGAGAATTCGCGATAGTTATCTTTGATCGGTGTTGCATCGCCGATAAACATCAGGCTCTCTTCACCGCTGATATAATAGGAATAGTGGATCACATGGCGATAGGGAGCGCCGATATGCATCGTACGGAATGCACTGATCTCGCGGTTGGGATCCATATGAAGATCTTCCGCAGCGATCATTCTGTCGCGCGGGATGCCGCAGATCGTGAGCTTTTCGAGAACGGGCTCGGGACCGATGACTTTGGTTTTTTCATGGCGATAGAGGTATTCCATGGTCATCACCGCGTTGAAATGATCGGGATGAGCATGCGTAAATACAAGATAGTTTTCATCCTCTGCATCCATCAGTTCGTGATAGAGCGCAGGGTCAGTCGCATAATAGGGATGGACCTCATCTGTATTAAAACCGTCGATCAGATAGTTTCTTGTTCCGATCTCCAGCAGGATGCCGCAATTGGATACGCGTGTGATCTTCATAAATAACCTCGCAACAATATTTTTGCCTTTTTTATTAACACACAAAGCTATGATAAAGTCAAGGAAAATGATTGAAATAAGCTTTGTTTGTGATATAATTACAAAGATGTGAGTTCGAAACCTTCCTCACAATAAACAAAACTAAAGGAGCTTTAAAAAATGAATCAAAAGATCAGAAACTTAGTGCATGGCGCGCTGATCGCGGCACTCTATGTCGTGCTGACCCTTGTCGCTCGTGTTCTCGGGCTGGACAGCGGTGCTGTGCAGGTCCGTTTTTCCGAAGCACTCTGCATCCTGCCGTATTTTACGCCTGCTGCGGTTCCGGGGCTTTTCATCGGATGTCTGTTATCCAACATCATCCTCGGCAACGTGTTCTGGGATGTGGTTTTCGGCAGTATCGCAACGCTCATCGGTGCTTATGCGGCATATCTTCTCCGCAGAAGAAAATGGCTCGTACCGATCCCGACGATCCTGTCCAATACGGTCATCATTCCCTTCGTGCTGCGCTTTGCATACGGTATCCCGGGTTCTATCGCATACTTCATGCTGACCGTAGGTGCCGGAGAGATCATCTCTTGCGGCGTGATGGGCATGCTGCTGCTTTCTGCTCTCGAAAAGCACAGATATACAATTTTTAAGAATGGAAACGAATAAATGATTGAAGCTTACAGAAATGTGATCGACGAGCTCGCATGCGAATATCCGATCTATCAATATGAATTCTTTAATACAGAGGACATGATCTTCTCTGAGAATGTCCGCTATATCTGCAGAACAGAATGCCCGATGTACGGCAAATCCTGGTCGTGTCCGCCTGCATGCGGTACAGTCGAGGAATGCGAAGCATCCTGCAGAAAATTCAAGAACGGTCTGATCTTCTCCTCGGTTGCGGAAGTTGCCGATGCTGCGAACCTCGACGAAACACTGCCGACACGAGCTGCGCATACCGCGATCCTGAAAGAGATCGTAAAGCGCGGTTTTGCCGATACGGATAAGATCGTGCTTTCCTGCGAAAGCTGCTCTCACTGCGCGGAATGCAGCTGCCCCGAAGGCTCCTGCAGATTCCCCGAAGAAATGCTTCCCTGCATCGAGGGCTACGGGATCGTCGTGACTGCGCTTGCGGAACAGCTCGGCATGGACTTCTATCTGTCGAATGATACGGTGCTCTGGTTCGGCATCATTCTGTTTTAATGGAGAACTCAAATGATTGGTGTATTGGTCAATACCGTTGCCGTGATCATCGGCAGCGCGATCGGATTGCTCTTTAAGAAAGCGATCTCCGAAAAAATTACGAAAGCCGCAATGACCGCGATCGCTCTCTGCACGGTATATATCGGTGTATCGGGTGCGCTGAAAGGGGAGAATACCCTTATTCTCATCGTATCCATGCTGCTCGGCGCGATCATCGGTACGGCGATCAATATCGACGGCGGCATCGAGAAACTCGGTAAATCGATCGAGAATCGCTTCTCGAATAACGATGGAAAAGTCTCCGTTGCGCAAGGGTTCGTAACTGCTTCGCTGCTCTTCTGCATCGGCTCCATGACGATCGTCGGCTCGCTGAATGCAGGTCTTTACGGAGATAACGAACTGCTCTTCACGAAGTCTCTGCTGGACTTCATTTCCGCAATGATGCTTTCGGTCAGCCTCGGCGTAGGCGTGCTTTGCTCGAGCGTGTTCGTACTCGTCTTTCAGGGGCTACTTGTTCTGCTTTCCTCGCTGCTTGCTCCCGTGATGACGGATTCCGCGATCGCAGAGATGACCTGTGCAGGTTCTGTCATGATCATCGCGCTCGGTCTGAATCTCCTCGGAGTTACGAAGATCAAAGTCGCAAACTTCCTTCCCGCACTTGTGATCGCACCGATCTTCTGCTGGCTCGCACCGTATATATCCGCGATATTTGCATAAAAAAATCACCCGCTGAGTATCCTCGGCGGGTTTTTGATTTTACAGAAGTTGATATAATTCTTCGATATTATGTGCGATCGTTTCAGCGCCTTTTTCGATCAGCAGCTCCTCGGGTCTGAATCCCCATGTAACGCAGATGCAGGGAAGCCCCGCATTTTCAGCGGTAACGATATCGACCTCGGAATCACCGATATAGACACAGTCATTTGTATCAACACCGATCATTTCGGCAGCATCGAGAACGGCATCGGGAGCGGGCTTTTTCGGAACACCGTGACGTTCGCCAAGTGCCAAGCCGATATGCTTCTCAAAAAAGAGCGCATTCAGGCTTTTGACCGCAGCGTCGCTTTTGTTGGAGATGACTGCCATCTTTCTGCCTTCGGAATCAAGCTTCTCGAGCAGCTCCATAATTCCGTCGTAAGGCTTTGTCTTGATGCAGGAGTGATCCATATAGAATGCCTTGAAATCGCGGTAGATCACCTCGAACTGCGGATGGTCGTAACCTTTGGGGATGCATCTCGTCATGAGATTCTCAAGTCCGTTTCCGACGAAGCTTTTCACTTCAGCAACAGACCATTCGGGAAGGGAATACTTCCGCATCGCATAGTTGACCGCATCTGCAATATCGTCGATCGTATCGAGGAGCGTTCCGTCGAGATCAAAGAGGATGCCTTTGTATTTCATCAGAGTTCCTCAGCAAGACCTTCTTTGATATAGTTAACGGACATATCGCAGTAGTTCTGTGCATTCTGCTTGATATATGCGACCTGCTTATCGGAAAGCTGCTTGACGACCTTGCCGGGGATACCAACTACGAGGGAATTATCCGGAACGATCATGTTCTCGGGAACGAGCGCACCTGCGCCTACGATGCAGTTGTTGCCGATCACTGCGCCGTTGAGAACTGTACTGTTCATGCCGATGATGACGTTGTTGCCGATGGTTGCGCCGTGGATAACGGCGTTGTGGCCGACGGAAACGTAGCTGCCGATGTTTACGGGATGGATGGAATCGCAGTGGATCGTCGCGTTGTCCTGAATATTCGTATGGTCAGCGATCGAGATAGAATCAAAGTCACCGCGAACAACACCGCTGAACCATACAGAGGAGTATTCGCCGATCGTTACATCGCCGAGTACGGCAGAGTCTTTTACGATGCAGCAGGTTTTATCGATAGCGGGTGTTTTACCGTTGATGGATCTGATCATTTAATTGCCTCATTTCAAATTTATTTTTTACTCGAAAAACGATCCGCAGATTATGTCGGACCGTTTTGTTTATCTCTGTTTATAATATTACGGATCGCAGCAGAAAGCAAGATTATTGCTTGTTATATTCATTCAGAAAAGCAAGAATAATGTCTTTTCTCGTAACGATGCCGATATAATTGCCGATATCATCCGTAACGGGGATGAAATTCTGTCGGATGGATTTATCGAAGAGCTCATCAAGAGAAACATCGATGCGTACTGCAGGAGTGAAATCAGCGCGGATAATGTCCTTTACCTTGATTTCCTCGACGCATTCGCAACCTTTGTCGATGATCTTGAAGAGGAAGTCACCTTCGCTCACGCAGCCGATGTATTTTCCTTCGTTGTTGATCACGGGGATCGCAGTGTAACCCGAGCTGCGCATCACATTGATGCCGTCACGCAGGGTATCGTTTTCCGAAATATAAACTGTGCTTGCTTTGTTTGTCAGCAGCATGAGTACATTCATCTCTGTAATCTCCTTATCGTATTTGTTAATTCTATTATAGCCTACGGTTTATGAAATGTCAGTAAATAATTAGAGCAGCGAGAAGATCAGGTTCATGCCGATGCCGAGATAATTTCCCACGGCATAGCCGAGGATGCCGCAGATAAGACCAGTCAGTACGATCTCCTTGTTTTTGAGCGCATTCGCGACAGAGGGAATAAACGCGGGTCCGTAGATGCCTGCAGTTGATGTGATCAGAGTAGTATCCGCATCGATACGGAAGATCTTTGCAAGAATGACATGCACGATGACCGAACCGAACTGCACAAACAGAAGCATTCCGAGCAGGAGCAGGGAAGC
>JAZRGP010000179.1:0-7286 GCA_045644225.1 Christensenellaceae bacterium
GAAAGCAGTGCATCCTGCTCAGCCATGCTGAGGAAATCGGTCTCTGACCAGATATTCTGTCGTTCGGCACGCTCTGCAAGCTCAGAGAAGCGGTTCTGCAGCTGCCGAAAGTCTTCCATAAATCCACCTATATCAGGATACCGTTGCAGTGATCGACTTCGTGCTGGATGATCTGCGCGGAAAAGCCCGAGAATGTGCCTGTGCGTGTACGGAAACGGTCGGTCTGATAGCGGACTGTGACGGTCTCATAGCGCTTTACTTTGCGCGGACCGCCCAGCAGAGAGAGACAGCCTTCTTCTGTTTCGTATTCGTCCGTTCCGTCGAGGATCTCGGGATTGAACATGGTCATATATTCACCGTTGTGATAGAAAGCGATGATGCACTTTTTTACACCGATCATGTTTGCTGCCATGCCGACGCATTCGTCTGCATGGGCGATCAGCGTATCCAGAAGGTCGCGGGCGACCTGCAGGTCATTGCGGTCTGCAGGAGCGGACTTCTGCGCGAGGAAGATCGGGTCGTGCATGAGAGGTTTGATCATTTCGGTTCGCCTTTCGGGTTTTTTGTTATTATATCACAAAACTGAGGAGAAGTATATTTTTCGGCAGGGATCTTTATGGTATAATAGCGGTAATGTTGGAAGAATCGAGGAAGAACGATGAAATATATCCTGCAGTTCGGAATAATCATAGGGGTATCCTTTGTCGGAGAGGCGCTCGGTGAGCTGATCCCGCTGTCGGTGCCTGCGGGCATCTACGGCATGGTGATCATGTTCCTCTGCCTGGCATTCGGCATCATCAAGCTGGAATGGATCGAAAAGACAGCGGAATTCCTGCTGAGCATCATGACGATCATGTTTTTGCCTGCGATCGTCGGGCTGATCCCTGCATGGGGAGATGTGAAGCAGATGATCCTGCCTGCGATCGTGGTCATCTTTGCGGTAACGGTGATCGTAATGGCAGTCACGGGCAAGCTTGCGGATGCGATGATCAAGCGGAAACGGAGGGATGAGGAATGAGAGAATTTCTGACAAACTCCGCGTATTTCGGTCTGCTTATCAGCATCGGCGCATATGCCCTTGGACTGCTGATCAAAAAGAAAACGGGAAAGGCTTTCTTAAATCCGCTCGTCATCGCGGCGGTGGTGGTGATCGCGGTGCTGCTGATCTTTAAGATCGATTATGAAGCCTATAACAAAAGCGCGCAGTATCTCAGCTATCTGCTGACGCCTGCGACGGTATGCCTTGCTGTGCCGCTGTACCGCGAGGTAAGCCTGCTGAAGAAGAACATCGGCATAGTAGCGGTGAGCCTGGCTGCGGGTGCGCTGGCGAGCATGCTGAGCATACTCGGATTTGCGGCATTGTTCCGATTGACGCACGGGCAGTTTGTAACTCTGCTGCCGAAGTCCATCACGACTGCGATCGGCATCGGTGTATCCGAAGAACTCGGCGGTATCGTTCCCATCACGGCTGCGGCGATCATACTGACGGGAGTCGTCGGGAATGTGCTTGCTGTGGGGATATGCCGCATTCTGCGTATACGCGATCCGCTTGCGAAGGGACTTGCAATCGGTGCGAGCGCACACGCGATCGGAACGGCAAAAGCAATGGAGATGGGCGAGACGGAAGGTGCTGCAAGCAGCCTTGCGATCGTGGTATCGGGCGTGCTGACGGTTATTATTGCACCGATCATCGCACAATTATATTAAACTAATGATAATTATTATCAATAAATAAAAAACATTGTTTAGCTCTGATCTTTGTAGTTTATATATGAGACAAGAAGATGAAACAAATCTACTTCAGATAAAAAATACAAAACAACAAAAATCGGAGGATAACAAAATGAAAAAGTTCTATATCTGCTCCCATTGTGGAAATGTAGTTGAAAAAGTAAGTGACAGAGGCGTTCCCGTAGTATGCTGCGGTGAGAAGATGGAAGAGCTCGTTCCCAACACGGTCGAGGCAAGCGGCGAAAAGCACAAGCCCGTTGTATCCGTAAAGGACGGCAGAGTAAGCGTAAACGTCGGCTCTGTGGACCATCCCATGGTTCCCGAACACTCCATCGAATGGGTATACCTTGAGTTGGAAAACGGCGGAATGAGAAAGGACCTCAAACCCTCGGAACCGCCGAAGGCAGAGTTTATCATCGGCAGCGAAAAGCCCGTCGCAGTATACGCGTACTGCAACCTCCACGGTCTCTGGAAGACGGAAGTATAAAATAAAAAAGGACCTCCCGAGGGTCCTTTTTTTATTTGCAAATGATTTAAAATGTGATATGATACAAAAAGGTGAAAAAACGATGCGCGAAACTTATTACATTACAGATTCCTGCAAGCACTGCGGATGCTGCAGATATGCCTGCCCCGAGAAGTGCATTACTGCGGGAAAGCCGCATATCATCGACGAAACGCGGTGTATCGGATGCGGAAAATGCGCGGAAGTCTGCGTATTCAGAGCGATAAAACAACGAACAGAAATAAAAATATAAGGAATGAATGGTATGGCAGTATACATTTACAAAAGCAACAGTGGCGACGGATGGAGAAACCTTGCGGCTGACCGATATTTCCTGGAAAACCTCGGTCCCGATGATATCATGCTGTATTTCTACATCAATGACAATGCCGTGATCATCGGCAGAAATCAGAACGCTTGGAAAGAATGCAACGTAAGACGCATGGACGAAGAAGGCGTGCAGCTCGTGCGCAGACATACGGGCGGCGGCGCGGTATATCACGACCGCGGCAACCTGAACTTCTCCTTTATCATGGGTGAAAAGCATTACGACGTCGCTCGCCAGATGGGCGTTATCGTAAAGACGATGCGGAAGCTCGGACTTGCTGCGGAAGCAAGCGGCAGAAACGATATCCTCATCGATGGAAAGAAGTTCTCGGGCAATGCATTCGGTGTTGTAAAAGAGATGTGCGGACATCACGGTACGCTGCTTGTTTCCGCGGATCTCTCCAAGCTCGGCAACTACCTCAACGTATCCGAAAAGAAGATCCGCTCCAAGGGTATCGCATCCGTACGTTCCCGCGTGGTGAATCTCTGCGAACTGGATGAGAGCATCACAGTAGAGCAGGTCGAACAGGTGCTGCGCGAAACATTCGCGGAAGAATACGGCGCTGCGCAGGATTATCTGCTGGATGAAGCTGCGGAGCAGGTGATCGCGAAGCTCTATGAAGAGCAGAGCTCCTGGGAATGGCGCCTTGGCAACACTATGAAGTTCGACTTCCAGGTCGATGACCGTTTTTCCTTTGGTGATATGCAGATCCTGCTGACCCTGCAGAAGGGCGTCGTCAGCGAAGCAAAGGTCTATACCGATGCGCTGGATACGGGGCTTGCGGAGAAGGTCGCAAAGATCTTCCCGGGCGTCAGATTCGACGTGGAAGATATGGCTGCGGCATTGGAAGCAGCCGAACAAACCGAACTCGCAGAATATTTCCGCAACATGGAACTGTAACAAAAAACAAAGAGCTTTCCGCAAAAACGGAGAGCTCTTTTCTCGGAAGAACGAATAAAACATGCGCTTTGGGGACAAATTGTTTACAGATTGGACATAAATTATTTACAGTTTGTTTCTGTTATTTTCGGCGTAATGTGATAAGCTATGAACAGAAAGAAAAATATGGGAGGTCATATTATGAAAAGAATACTTGCGATGATCCTGGTCATCGTTCTTGTAATTTCCGCAGGATGTGTTTCTGCATTTGCGGCACATGAGGGAGAGAAGCGCGCGGTAATCGCGGCGGATCTCGACGAAGATGAGATCGCGCAGATCTATAAAGATTTCGGCATCGAACGCGGCGACGTAACCGAACTGAGAGTTACAAATGCGGACGAACGCGAATATCTGGAAGGTCTCGTTGCGGATGAAAAGATCGGCAATGTTGCGCTCTCCTGCGTATATATCGAAACACTGGAAGAAGGCGAAGGCCTGCAGATGAGCATCATGAACATCAAGTGGTGTACAGAGGATATGTATCTGAACGCGCTCGCAACGGCAGGCGTCAGCGATGCGATCGTCAAGATCTCTGCGCCGCACCCCGTTACGGGAACGGCTGCGCTGACGGGCATCTACAAGGCATATGAGGACATCACGGGCGAAGATCTCAACGAAGAGGCGAAGATGGCTGCTGCGGAAGAACTCATCGTTACGGGTCAGCTTGCGGATCTGATCGGCTCGGAAGAAGCAACGCAGATCGTAAACGAACTGAAAAAGATCCTCGACGAAACGCAGAACATGACGGATGACGAGGTTCGTGAAGAGATCCGCAAGATCGCGGACGACTACAACGTCGAGATCAGTGATTCGCAGATCAGCCAGCTGCTGAAGCTTGTCCGCTCGCTGGAAGGTCTGGATGTTGAACAGCTCAAGGAAAAGATCACGGGCTTTGCGAACACACTGCAGACGGCAAACAAGGTCTCCGATACAGTGACGAAGGTTGGCGAAAAGATCGGCGGCTTCTTCAAGAGCGTCGGCAACTTCTTTAAAAATCTCTTTGCATAAAGACAAAATAATACGGCAGGATGATCGGTCCTGCCGTGTTTTTGTTTATTCGGTTTCCTGCGTTTTGATCTCGGCAAAGCCATCGATCAGCTTCAGGAATTCTTTCTTTTTGAGGTCGACGGGGTTTCCGTTCGGGTCGGTCGCGGTGATGCTGTAGCCATAGCCGTCAAGGATCCATTCCGCGAGGGATACGCCGTTTTCGGTATAATAGAGGGAGACTTTTGTGCCGTCGGGGAGAGCATGCTCGCCCGCGGAAGCATATTCGATGCGGCTGAACCGCGGAGGATGCACGATGCCTTCGCTCTTCACGAAAGTAAGCTCAACGGACTCTCCGCTGTAGATCAGAACGGGCAGCTGCCCGAAAAGCGCGTAAATATGCGAAAGGGAATAGCCCTTGGGGATATAGGCGGGCTGCGGGACGGGATAGCCGACGACAGACTCGAGAGAGGCGGCATCCTGCGTCTCAACGGAAGGTGCGTTGTTGTTCTGTGCGGCGGACATCATCTCGGAGACTGCAGCCATGAGTGTGTCGGTATCAAGCGCAGGCTCAGCGAGGAGCTGATAGGTATTGCTGTTTTTATACCAGTATGCACGGGCAAAGAGAGTGTTTTCATCGGTAGAGGAGGGGTCCTTTACCGTCATGACCTCGAGACCGTTTACCGTGATGACGAAATGACTGTCGAAGGTGCTGTCGGGCTCCGCCATGCCCTTGGCGACGGTATAGAGCAGGTATGCATCGCTGCTTTCCGCGGAGGTGTATTTCAGAGCGCCGCAGCCTTCTCCGTCATAGCCGATGGAGGAGAGCGCCATTCCTTCGATGGGCTCCTTGGGAGCGTGGACATCGATGCCGATCATCTGCGAAAGCGCTTCGAGATCTTCGGGAGCGGGGATGGGAGTGGGCGAGGGAGTGGGCACGGGAGTGGGCTCCGGGGTTACTGTAGGTTCGGGAGCAAGGGTCGGCTCGGGCGTGCGCTCGGGGAGCGGAACGGATTCGAGCGGACTGCAGCCGCATATGCAAAGGAGCATCGCTGCAAGCAGCAGTGCAAGGACTTTCGGTTTCATAAAAACATCCTTTCGGGAAGCGGATCGGTTTTATCTATCATAGCATAATGCGTATGATATTTCAAATAATAGCAGAAAACACCGCGGAAATAAAGAAAACGCAGGGGCAGAGGAGTTTTTCATTGTCAGAATGTTGTATTTTCTGCATAAACATGATATAATAGCTTGAAATCTTTTTGGAGGTAAGTAAAGATGGATGAACAAGTAAAAGTTGTGGAAGAACAGCCGCAGGGCACGATCACGTTTGCCAATGAGGTAATTTCCACGATCGTTGGTATTGCTGCATGCGATATCGAAGGCGTTGCAGGTATGTGCGGCGGCTTTAAGGATGGCATTGTTGATCTTCTCGGCAAAAAGAATCTCTCCAAGGGTGTTAAGATCACACTGAACGATAATACGGTCGTTGCAGACCTCTCTATCGTAGTTGAGTACGGCGTAAGAGTTCCTGATGTATGCGCGAAGATCCAGGAAAGCGTAATCAGCACGGTCGAAGTTATGACAGGTCTTACTGTAAAGGCTGTTAATGTCTCCGTTGAAGGAATCAAGTTCAAGGAACTCGCAGCTGAAAAGAAAGCTGACTGATCTGCAGGATAACGACAGCGGGAGGCGGAAGGAAACCGCCGCCTGCATGTTTTGTTGTTATAAAGGAGAAAAAATTTCATGAAAATGAGCGTAGGAACAAGAATCGTCTTCACATTGTTTATTCTGGTCATTCTTGCTCTTTGTGCGGGAGTATTCCTCACCACACTCGGGCTGATCGACTATGCGGTCGTTGAACCCATCGTCAATGCATTTACGGATCCCGTAGGGAAGTTTGCATGTGCGGGTGTAGCGATCGTGCTGTTTGTCATTGGTGTGTGCCTGCTGTTCTTCGGCATCAAAAAGGCCGCTCCTGCGCAGGTAACGCTGGTATCTGATGCGAACGGCTCCGTTAACCTGACAGTTCAGGCGCTGGAAGAACTTGCGCTGCGCTGCCTGACGGAGATCTCCGGTATCATCGTTCAGAAGATCGTGATCATCCCCGCGGCTGCTGCTGCGAACGTCAAGATCCGCGTGGAATTCTCCGTAAAGCCCGGCGTAGAGATGCCCGGTCTGAGCGACAGCATCAAGAAAAAACTCAGCGAATATGTCAAGAAGTACTCCGGCGTTTCCGTGGATGCGATCGACCTCAGCGTTGTGCCCTATAAGGCACCGGCTTATCCCGCGAAATAACAGGTGATACAGATGAAAGCATTCTGGGAATTTATATCCGAACATAAAAAAATGGTCCTGGGCGGTGCGGCAGGTCTTCTTGTCGGCATACTGCTCCTGACGGTCGGATTTTTTGGCACGCTGCTTCTGGCGGCGCTTGTTGTGCTGGGTGCGGTTCTGGCGGGAGTCCCCGGAGCATGGGGAAAGATCGTCAGCTTCGTAACGGCATTTTTCAGAAAAATTTTTAAGGGAAACAAGGGATAATAATGAGCAGAAAACTTGCGAGAGAAGCGGCGATGTCGCTTCTTTTTGAGAGAGAATTGAATCAGGAACCGAATTATGAAACACTTGAGGAGATGAAAGATGTCCTCAAGACAGACAGCTTCATCGAGCGCCACAGCGATTACATCACATCCGTGATCGGCGCATTTGAACAGCATCTCGAAGAAGTTGACGAAGTGATCTCGGAATTCTGCACGACATGGAAGCTCGACCGTCTCGGAAAGGTGGATCTCGCGATCC
>JAZRGP010000180.1:0-5282 GCA_045644225.1 Christensenellaceae bacterium
CGTTGTTGACGTGCATGATGCTGACGAGTGCAGTATTTTCATTCCCTGCTTCTGCGACATCTTCGGGATGGATATGACCGTCTTTTCTTGCGGAAACATAGGTCACAGGATAGCCCATCTGCTCAAGCTCCTTCATGGAGCCGTGGATGCAGGCATGTTCATAACGCGAGGTAACGAAATGCACCTTCTGACTGCCTTTGCCGCGCCAGCCTTTCTTGACGACGGAATTGGAGGATTCCGTGCCGCCGGAGGTGAAGATGACCTGATCGGGGCGGGCATTTACCGCTGCCGCAACGGCTTTGCGGGCATCGTTGAGTTTATGTTCTGCTTCTACGGCAGAGGGGTACATCGCCGAGGGATTGTACCAGCCGTCGGAAGCGTGCTCTGCAAAGAGTTTTTCGATTCCCTGATAGGGGCGGGTCGTAGCCGCGTTGTCGAGATAGATTTTCAAAATCACATAACTCCCCATAATAATTCATCTTATTTTACCACTGAATCGGGGTTTATTGCAAGAATAAGAGAATATAAAATCCCCGATTCAGAAAAAATAAAGGAAATATTGTTTTTTGGAGGAGATTATGCAGAAAGATCCAAAAGAGATCAGCGAAAACATCAAGGAACTCGGAACGGACATCACGGATCAGCCCATCAAGATCATCAGCATCATCGGAGAGGTGGAGGGGCATACGATCCTGCCGCCGCAGAGCAAGGCGACGAAATACGAACACATCATCCCGATGCTGACGGATGCGGAGCAGAACGAGAGCATCCGCGGGATCCTCGTGATCATGAACACCATGGGCGGAGACGTCGAGGCGGGGCTCGCGATCGCAGAGCTGATCCGCGGGATGAGCAAGCCTTCGGTATCTCTCGTTCTCGGCGGAGGTCACAGCATCGGCGTACCGCTGGCGGTATCGACGGATTATTCCTTTATCGCAAAGACAGCGAGCATGACCATCCATCCCATCCGCACGAGCGGACTCGTCATCAATGTTCCGCAGACCTTCAGCTATTATGACAAGATGCAGGAACGCGTCGTGCGGTTCGTCTGCGAGAATTCCGCGATCAGCGAGGAGGATTTTCGCAGGCTGATGCAGAATACCGATCAGCTCGCGGATGATACGGGGACGGTGCTGATCGGGGCGCAGGCGGTCGATGCGGGACTCATCAATGCGATCGGTGGGCTTTCCGATGCGCTCGGGAAGCTGAAGGAGATGTTCTGACAAAACAAAAAAGACACCGGCAGGAAGCCTGTGTCTTTTAGATTGCGGTTTATTACATTCCGTGATCCTTGATGAGGACAGACCAGATGGTCTTCCAGAGGATCTTGATATCCAGCCAGGCGGACATCGTGTCGATATATTCGAGGTCGTAGTTGATGCGGTCTTCCAGCGGGATATGCCCTCTGCCGTTGATCTGTGCAAGACCCGTAAGACCGGGCTTTACCGTGAGGCGGGGGAGCTGATCTTCCGTCAGTACGCTTGTTTCCTCGGGGATATAGGGACGGGGACCGATAAAGCTCATGGTTCCTTTGAGCACGCAGAAGAGCTGAGGAAGCTCATCGATGCTGAATTTTCTTAAGAAGTGACCGACCTTTGTAACGCGGGGATCGTGGTCATGCTGGATAAATGGCATGTTCTTGTTTTTGAAGACGCTCTTTTCGATATGCTCTTCCGCATCCTGATACATCGTGCGCAGCTTATAGATCTTGAAGAGGTGACCGAACTGACCGACGCGCAGCTGCGTGAAGATCACGGGACCCTTGGAATCGATCTTGATCGCGATATAGATGAAGGGGAACAGGATCGTCAGGAAGATCAGTGCGACAAGCGAACATCCGATATCCGCAAAGCGCTTGAATACGGGATAATAAAGGCGCTTTTTCCAGGTATTCTTTTTGTTTTTTTCTGAAGCGCGGAGTTCCGTTTCAAAACTCTCATCCAGAACGCATCCGAATTTTTTCATATCGTATATGATCTCCCATAACCGAAGCAAAATTACGCTGTTTTTACTGTAAAATAGTGCAAAAAATCAATATGCATATTTCTAAGATACATCTTAATATTTTTTTGAAAAAAAGTCAAAAAAAAACTTAAAATTTCAGGAAATATTGTTTATAATAGAGAAGAAGTGGTAAATATGAACTGAATAGAAAAAAGGAAGAAAAAATAAAAAAAGAAAGAGGTATTAAAAAATGAAGATTAAGAACATCCAGAACCCCACAAAATTCTTTGAAGTTCTCGACAAGTGCAAGGGTACAGTTGAACTCGTTACATCCGAAGGCGACAGACTGAACATGAAGTCCAAGCTCTGCCAGTACATCGCTCTTTCTCAGATGTTCACAGAAGCTAGCATCGCTGAAGTGGACATCATCGTTTCCGAACCCGATGATATGGCTCTCATGCTCGAGTACCTTGTTCGCGGCTAATCGATTCTATATACAATAAGCAGGTATGATAACATACCTGCTTTTGTTTTTGTCAAAAAAACATGAAAAACCGTGAAGCTGTACTGTTAATGGGGCAGAGGTTCGTGATATAATAAAGATGTCCGAAAACGGAAAATAGAAATACGGGATAATGCTATGGAATTATTGTACGGTAAATATTTAAAAAGTCTGGAAAACGAAGTTTTTCGGCGCATAGAGAAACTGCTGAAGGATAATACGCGTGCGTATGTCATCGTGCCGTCGCAGGCGAAGTTTCTCATGGAATCGCAGATCATCGAGCGCTGCGGAGTTGCGGGGTTCATGATGCTGGAGGTCATCTCCTTTGAGAAGCTGACGGACTATATCTTAAACAAGGTAAACGGCAGGGTGATCCCGCGGGTCGATTCCGTAGGGCTTTCCATGCTTGTCCGCGAGATTCTTGCAGAAGTCTCGGAGGAGCTCTGCGTGCTGGATGCGGAAAAGGATGATACGCTGCATGAGGCGATCTCCAAGCTGATCCTTGCGCTCAGAACGGAGGATATCTCTCCCGAAGATCTGCTCAGCATGGCAGAGAAGCGGCAGGGAAGCATTGCCGATAAGCTGAAGGATATCGCGGCGGTGTACGCACGTCTGGAGGATTACCACGCAAAAGGCATCTGGGATATGAACCGTGCGGAGGATCATGCCCGTGAATATATCGGACGATACAAAGACATCTGCGGCGCGGAGGTCATCATCCATGGCTTCGATATCATCCCTGCGTCGCGCATCCGTACTGTTGCTGCGCTGCTGAAAGCAGGATGCAATGTTACGGTCACGCTTGAGGCAGATGAGGAAGATGATGTCTTTGAACGTCAGCTTCGCACGATGAATGCGCTGGAATCTGCGGCTCGTGCAGGCGGCAGCAGCTTCATCAGAACGCAGATCACGGAGAACGTCATCAAGTCTCCCGAGATCCTGCATATCGAAGAAAATCTCTACCGTTATCCGACAGAAATTTACGATAAAGAACCCGAATGCGTACGCATCGTGAAAGTGAAAGACCGCAGAGAAGAGGTCGTCCATGCGGCGCAGGTCATTCTGGAAAGCACATCCGAGATGAAACTTTCGGATATCGCGATCCTTGCGGCAGACCCGAAGCGGTATATGACCGCGATCGCAGAGGTATTCCCCAAGGCGGGGATCAGCTGGTTCTTCGAGAACAAGCGCAGCCTGCGTGAACACCGTCTGGCGACGTTCGTGCTTTCTGCCGCGGGGATCATCGCGGAAGGGCGCTGGCAGGATATGCCGCATCTCATCAAGACGGGCCTGCTTCCCATCGATGATGAGCAGGGCGGTGCGCTGCTTCGCTATGCCACAGAGCATGGGAAAAAGCCCGGAGCATACAGAAATGCGTGGAAGACCGCACCGACAGAGATCGAGGAGATCCGCAGCTGTGCGACGGAAGCGCTGCTTGACGTACGCAAAAAAGCGCAGGATGCAGATGCGGCAGAGCTTGCCGTACTGCTTGCGGAATATATCGAACTGATCGGCATAAAAGAAGACATCGCGCTGGAGGAAGAGATGCTCCGCGACCTCGGAAGGACAGCCGAGGCGCAGTTTGCAGGGCAGGCTTACGAACGGACGATGCACATCCTTGCGCAGGCAAAGAGCTTTGCACACGGCATCGCGAAGAAAGATCTGCGTGCGATGCTGGAAACGGGATTCCGCAATACAGAGATCGCGGTCGTTCCGCAGAGCAGGGAACAGGTCAATATCGGCGATATCACGCACAGTATCTTTCCGCAGAAGAAGCTCATGATCATCCTCGGTGCAAACGACGGCGTGCTGACGTCGCGCATGGACGGAGGATTGTTCTCCGAGCGTGAGGTCGAGGAGCTCAGCAAGGACGGGTTCTTCCCCGGGTATATCTCCATTCGTGATCAGCGGTTGTTCCTGAGAAGAGCATTCACATCTTCGGACCGTCTGGAGATGGTCTATAATATGGAAGACGGCCCCGAGGCGATGGCGGTGCATCGGCTGAAGCGCATTTTCCCGAAGCTTACGGAACACAGCGGAAAAACCCTGCGAACGGTCCCCGGATTGCTGAAGGATGCCGTCAGTGAGCTGCGCCTTGCTGCAGAGGGCAGACCGACGGGGTTTGAAGCGGTGTCTCAGTTGATCACAGACGAGGCAGGGAAAGAACGGCTTGCGCGGCTCGTCAGCGCGGCGGCGCGCGGCAATGCGGCAAAGACTCTGACCGAGGAGACCGCAAAGCGAATCTATGAAAACGCATCCAACAACGTCTCGCGAATCGAGACCTTCTACAGATGTCCTTATAAACAGTTTATTACATACGGCTTAAAGCCGCAGGTCGCACGGGATTTCGAGGAAGATGCACTGAACGCAGGAAACTATGTTCACGCATTGATCGAGACCGTATCGAAAAAGCTTTCCAAGCGCGGATTTACGGGGCTTGAGGATTCGGAGATCCGCGGATATATCGAGGATGCCGCAGAGGTGCTGCATGAGAGCCATAACCGCGGGATCTTCAGCGAGAGTGCGCGATTCAGCCATATCGAACAGTATCTGAAGGAAGAGGCATTCTATGCACTTTCCGCGATCCGCGATCAGCTCGTCGGCACGGGCATTGCGATCGACGGAACAGAGCGGGAATTCGGCGGAAAGAACATGCTTGAGATCGATACGCCTGCGGGCAAGGTTCGCATCAAAGGCAAGATCGACCGCATCGACCTGCTTGAGCAGGACGGAAAGCGTATGGTGCGCGTGGTGGACTACAAAACGGGTATGCCCGAGCCGCCGAATGCGAAGAACATTGAACGGGGAACGACCCTGCAGCTGATCACATACCTGA
>JAZRGP010000181.1:0-1077 GCA_045644225.1 Christensenellaceae bacterium
TAATCTCCGACATGGAGGGGCTCCTGCGTCACGGAATCAATCACCAGTTTAGCAAGAGCATGAAGCAGGCTATAGCCGATCTCTCGGCTATAGCGGTTAAACTCGGGGAGGACAGCCGTCGCTCTCTCACGCTTGAGAGACTTCGCCTTGAAAAGCGCAGCTGTATGTCGAGCGTAAAAATGACAAGCGAGATCCTCGCAGAATACGATCTGCGCGGAAATGCACGCGAGTATCTCGAGGGTGCAAAGGATGGCATGAAGATTCTTCAAGAGGATGCGGGATCCCAGACCGGAATAGAGACCTCTAATATGAAGACCTGCCGCAAGCTGATCGATGATATCATCACATCCCTCGACAACATTACCGATGTTACGAGCATCGAGGCTGCAAAGTATTACAACGAGGTAATAACAAAGGTTCGCTCCTGGAGAATCAAGGCCGCAAGATCCGGCGGTCTTTACGATACCGCATCGGTCGAGATCCTGAGAGATGTTCTGAAGCTCACCAACACCTGGGCAGGGCTCAACACCGCCCACATTCTGCACGCGAGAAAGCAGGATATATACGATGTGCCCGTGGACGATCTCACAAGAGCCATCGAGAGCGTATCTATCAAGCAGAACGTAGAGATGTTTCTTAACCGTTGCGAGTCATACGCAAGAGAAACCGCGACGATGCGCGACAACGGATCAAGCGAGAAGATCCTCGCTAGCCGTGCACGCATAAGAGATCTCGAAAAGCAGCAGCAGAATGTTGTAGCAAAATTCAAAAGCGGCAGTATCGAGCGCGACGAGGCAGAATATCAGCTTCAGCAGCTCAAGGATCAGATCGATTATATCAAGTTTGATATCGCGAGACTTGAAACCGATCAGGTATCTATGCGCGAGGTCGCTACTCGCAGAGAAATGATCAGCAAGATAGAGCGTCCTATAAGAACCAGCTACAATCATGTGAAGAACAACCGCCTGCACGTTCACGCACTCTTCTCCGGTATGGATTTTGCAAGGCTTCTCAGTATGGTCAACAACAACGTCAACTCCGCCGAGTTTGCCATCGGAATCGAAGAGATGCAGGCAT